>NZ_JBHYJH010000101.1:0-34558 GCF_042740445.1 Streptomyces sp. NPDC059003
GGACGAGGCGCGGAGCGCCGATTGCTTTTCGGGGGTGCTAGGGGGCTGGCCCCCTGGTTCGGGAAGGGGCGGGTCTGGGGCGCCCCGCGAGGGACGCGGCCAGCTACCGTCAACCCCATGCACGACCAGCACAAGGCCGCACCCCCCGAGCCCGACCTCTTCACCTGGGAGTTCGCGACCAACCCGTACCCGGCCTACGCCTGGCTCCGCGACCACGCCCCCGTGAGCAAGCGCCGGCTACCGAGCGGCGTGGAGGCCTGGCTGGTCACCCGCTACGCCGACGCCCGCCAGGCCCTCGCCGACCAACGCCTCAGCAAGAACCCGGCCCACCACGACGAACCCGCCCACGCCAAGGGCAAGACCGGCATTCCGGGCGAGCGCAAGGCCGAGCTGATGACCCATCTGCTCAACATCGACCCCCCGGACCACACCCGCCTCAGGCGCCTGGTGTCCAAGGCGTTCACCCCCCGCCGCGTGGCGGAGTTCGCCCCCCGCGTCCAGGAGCTCACCGACCAGCTGATCGACCGGTTCGCGGAGAAGGGGGAGGCCGACCTCATCCATGAGTTCGCCTTCCCGCTGCCGATCTACGCCATCTGCGACATGCTCGGCGTACCGCGCGAGGACCAGGACGACTTCCGCGACTGGGCGGGCATGATGATCCGCCATGGGGGAGGCCCCCGCGGCGGCGTCGCCCGCTCCGTGAAGAAGATGCGCGGCTATCTCGCCGACCTCATCCACCGCAAGCGCACCGACCCCGGCGACGACCTGATCTCCGGCCTCATCCGCGCCTCCGACCACGGCGAGCACCTCACCGAGAACGAGGCCGCGGCGATGGCCTTCATCCTGCTCTTCGCCGGGTTCGAGACCACCGTCAACCTCATCGGCAACGGCACCTACGCCCTGCTCACCCACCCCGAACAGCGGCAGGCGCTGCAGAAGTCCCTCGACGCGGGCGAGACGGCCCTGTTGGAGACCGGCATCGAGGAACTGCTCCGCTACGACGGGCCCGTCGAGCTGGCCACCTGGCGGTTCGCCACGGAGCCGCTGTGTATCGGCGGCCAGGACATCGCCGCGGGCGACCCCGTACTCGTCGTGCTCGCCGCCGCCGACCGCGACCCCGACCGCTTCCCCGACCCCGACCTCCTGGACCTGGCGCGCCGCGACAACCAGCACCTCGGCTACGGCCACGGCATCCACTACTGCCTGGGCGCGCCGCTGGCCCGCCTGGAGGGCCAGGCCGCGCTCGCGACCCTGCTGCGCCGCCTGCCCGATCTGCAACTCGCGGTGGATCCGGCCGAGTTGAGGTGGCGCGGCGGGCTCATCATGCGCGGCCTGCGTACGCTGCCGGTGGAGTTCACGCCGGTACGCCGCTGACGTGGAGTCCGGTGGGTGAAGGGCCCGCGCCGGGGGCCCGGCTGACGTGTCGTCACAGCTGTGACTTTTACGTGATCTGTGCTGCATCGACTTGTGACTGACGTTCGACTGCGGCTACGTTCACGACGGCTCGGCACCTTTATGGCACCACGTGCCGCAGCTGTCCTGTCGTCGCTCGAAAGGCACCTGCATGCTCTCCGGCCAAGGCCGTCACCGCCGTCCCCGCCAGGCCCCGGCGATCGTCGTCGCGGCGGGCGTCACCGGCTCGGCGCTCGCCCTCCCGCTGCTCGGCGCGACCGGCGCGCACGCCGCGGACGCCCAGACGTGGGACCGGGTCGCGGACTGCGAGAGCGGCGGCGCCTGGAGCTCGAACGAGGGCAACGGGTACTACGGCGGCCTGCAGTTGTCGCAGGACACCTGGGAGAGCTACGGCGGCCTCGCCTACGCGCCGAGCGCGGACCAGGCGAGCCGCTCCCAGCAGATCGCGATCGGCGAGAAGGTCCTCGCCGACCGGGGCCCCGACGCCTGGCCGAACTGCGCCCCCACCGCGGGCCTCGCCAAGGGCGGCGAGAAGGCCGACGTCGACCCGGGCCTCCCGGCCGCGCCCACCAAGCCCGCCGACCCGTCGGACGACGGCAAGGACAGTAAGGACGGCAAGGACGCCTCCAAGGGCAAGGGCGACGCCAAGGGCAAGGACAAGGGCGACGCCGAGGACGCCGACGGTTCCGCCGACGCGCGAGACAAGAATCACGACTCGGACACCGAGGGCACCGAGGACACCGGTGCCGATAAGGGAGATGCCGGCGCCGACGACCGCGACGGCAAGGGCACCGGCAAGCACCGCAAGCCCGCGGACGGCGACGAGGCCGACAAGGGCGGCAAGGGCGAGAAGGGCGGCAAGGGCGACCCGGCCGGGGAGAGCGACTCCTCGGAGCAGTCGGACCCCGGTGACCCGTCCGACCCCGCCGACCCCTCGGCCCCCGAAGGCTCCACGGAGCCCTCGGACGGCTCCGGGCCCGCCGACGGCGCCTCCGGCCGCCACCGCGGCCCCGGCGCCGACGAGTCGGCCCCCGGGGAGCCCGGCGAGGGCGCGGGCGGCGGCCGGCACGCCTCGCGCGGGGAGTCCCGTGACGCGGGTGACGCGAGGGGCGCCGACGGCACGTACACGGTCCGCTCCGGCGACAACCTCTCAACCATCGCCGACCACCACGACCTTGACGGCGGCTGGTCCTCCCTCTACGCCGGCAACAAGAAGACCGTGGGCTCCGACCCGGACCTCATCCTCCCCGGTCAGCGGCTCGCGCTGAGCGAGAAGGCGGCCGCGGAGAAGGCGGAGAAGGCCGGGAAGTAGGCCCGCCGAGCCGACAGTTGGCGGACGAGTTCGCCGTGAATGTCCGGTTTAAAGACGGTGAGAGGCAAGTGAGAGATGGGTCTCAGAAGCCCTGATCGTCTTTGAAATTCCGGCGATTGCCTGTCTACGGTCATGACCGCTCGCCACAGCGGGCCCCGCCGGTCGGTACGCCGAATCCTGCCAACGGCCGGACGGGAACAGTCGTCGCTTCGAGCGCCGAAGGCAGGAGCGGGGGACCCAAGGTAAGTGCCGGGCCCGGACGTTGGGCGGCCGTGCGAGACGCGGCCCGCGCGACGTACGGAGATGGCTTGGGGTGAAGCCGCGCGCTAGGACGCGCGGCCGGGCACTCACCCGCCCGAACCCGACAGCTCACCTCGCAGGCGTCGGTGAGGGGATCACTCCATGCTGCGTTCCGGCAAGGGCAAGCACCGCCGTCCGACCAAGCTCGACAAGGCCACCCGTGCCGCCACCGTCGTCGGTGTCACCGGCGCCGCCGTGGCCGCGCCGCTGATGGCCGCCGGCACCGCCAACGCCGCCACCGCCTCCGAGTGGGACCGCGTCGCCCAGTGCGAGTCCGGCGGCAACTGGTCCATCAACACCGGCAACGGCTACTACGGCGGCCTGCAGTTCTCCGCCTCCACCTGGGCCGCGTACGGCGGCACGCAGTACGCGCCGACGGCCGACAAGGCCTCCAAGGCGCAGCAGATCGCCATCGGCCAGAAGGTCCTCGCGGGCCAGGGCAAGGGCGCCTGGCCGAGCTGTGGCGTGGGCCTGTCCAGCACCCCGTACGGCGGTGGCGGCAGCACCCAGCAGCCGCAGCAGAACCAGCAGCAGCACCAGCAGCGCCCGCAGCAGCAGGCCCAGCCGCAGCAGCAGAGCCAGCAGCAGACGCAGCCGCAGCAGCAGGCCAAGCCGCAGCCGCGCCCGCAGCAGGCCGCGCCGCAGACCGAGACCAAGAAGACCGTCCAGACCCCGACCGGCAAGGTCGTGAAGAAGGGCGACGGCGAGTACAAGGTCGAGTCCGGCGACACCCTCTCCAAGATCGCCGAGGAGCACGACGTCAAGGGCGGCTGGCAGAAGCTGTACCAGCTGAACGACGACATCGTCACCGACGCCGACTTCATCTACCCGGGCCAGCAGCTGCACCTCAGCTGAGACTGACCCACCCGCCCCGTCCCCACGGGCCCCACCGCCCCGGTGCGCGCACCCCCCGCCGCACCGGGGCGGTATCTTTTGGTTGCGCAGCATTTTGTTCCGCAATAAAACTTTTCAGGCAGACTGATACCCCTGGCCCCGTCCAGGGGCTGGGCGGTCGGCTGGCCGATGTCCCGGAGCCGGTTAGGCTCGTGTCGCAGGGGCCAGCGCGGCCCCCAGTACCACCGCGTACCCCGCGTCACATCCCAGAAGGAGATGCTCGTGCCGTCCATCGACGTCGTCGTAGCCCGGGAAATCCTGGACTCCCGAGGCAATCCCACGGTCGAGGTCGAGGTCGGCCTCGACGACGGGTCCACCGGCCGTGCCGCCGTCCCGTCCGGCGCCTCCACCGGCGCCTTCGAGGCCATCGAACTGCGTGACGGAGACGCCAACCGCTACGGCGGCAAGGGCGTCGAGAAGGCCGTCCTCGCCGTGATCGAGCAGATCGGCCCGGAGCTCGTCGGCTACGACGCCACCGAGCAGCGCCTCATCGACCAGGCCATGTTCGACCTGGACGCCACCGACAACAAGGGCTCCCTCGGCGCCAACGCCATCCTCGGCGTCTCCCTCGCCGTGGCCCACGCCGCCTCCGAGGCCAGCGACCTGCCGCTGTTCCGCTACCTGGGCGGCCCGAACGCGCACCTGCTCCCGGTGCCGATGATGAACATCCTGAACGGCGGGTCCCACGCGGACTCCAACGTCGACATCCAGGAGTTCATGATCGCCCCGATCGGCGCGGAGTCCTTCTCCGAGGCCCTGCGCTGGGGCGCCGAGGTCTACCACACCCTCAAGAAGGTCCTGAAGGCCAAGGGCCTGTCCACCGGCCTCGGCGACGAGGGCGGCTTCGCCCCGAACCTGGAGTCGAACCGCGCCGCCCTCGACCTCATCGTCGAGGCCATCAAGCAGGCCGGCTACGTCCCCGGCCAGCAGATCGCCCTGGCGCTCGACGTCGCCGCGTCCGAGTTCTACAAGGACGGCAAGTACGAGTTCGAGGGCAAGTCCCGCTCGGCCGCCGAGATGACCGAGTACTACGAGGAGCTCGTCTCCGCGTACCCGCTCGTCTCCATCGAGGACCCGCTGTTCGAGGACGACTGGGCCGGCTGGAAGATCATCACCGACCGCCTCGGCGACAAGGTGCAGATCGTCGGCGACGACCTGTTCGTCACCAACCCGGAGCGCCTCCAGCGCGGCATCGACGAGGGCTCCGCCAACGCCCTCCTGGTCAAGGTCAACCAGATCGGCTCCCTGACCGAGACCCTCGACGCCGTCGAGCTCGCCCAGCGCAACGGCTTCAAGTGCATGATGTCCCACCGCTCCGGCGAGACCGAGGACGTCACCATCGCCGACCTCGCCGTCGCGGTGAACTGCGGCCAGATCAAGACCGGCGCCCCGGCCCGCTCGGACCGCGTCGCCAAGTACAACCAGCTCCTGCGCATCGAGGAGATCCTCGACGACGCCGCGGTGTACGCGGGCCGCTCGGCCTTCCCGCGCTTCAAGGGCTGAGCCGCTTCCACGGCTGAGGCCTAGCCAGTCGTACGTACGTCCCCGTACTCGGTCCCGTACCGTGTGCGGGGACGTACGCACGTACTGGGGAGGCGGGACATGGCCGTGAAGAACCGCGACCGGTTCTCCACCGCGACGAAGCTGCGGCTGCTCGGCGAGCAGACCGCGGAGCGCGTGTACCGCTCCCAGACCAAGCGCCAGGCCCGCCGCTCCCGGCTCACCGGCCGCGCGGCGCTGCTCGTGCTGGTGGTCTGCTCGCTCGTCGTGGCGCTCGCCTATCCGATACGGCAGTACGTCTCGCAGCGCGCCGAGATCGCCGACCAGCGCCAGAGGCAGGCCGAGCACCGCGAGAACGTCGAGCGCCTGCGCGACGAGAAGGCCCGCTGGCAGGACGACGCGTACGCGGAGCAGCGCATCCGCGACCGGCTGCACTACGTGATGCCCGGCGAGACCGGCTTCACGGTGATCGACCCCGAGGCCGCCGACCGCCACCGCACCGACGAGGGCGGCGCCGACCGGCCCTGGTACTCGAACGTCTGGGACGGCGTCGACAAGGCGGACCGGCCCGACGACAACTGACCCACCCGCTCCGAACGGACCGAAAGACAGGCATGGAAACGCCCCCGCCCCAGACCGAGCCCACCGCGCCCACGGACGCCGATGTCGAGGCCTTCAAGCAGCAGCTCGGGCGGCCCCCGCGCGGTCTGCGGGCGATCGCGCACCGCTGTCCGTGCGGGCAGCCCGACGTCGTCGAGACCGCGCCCCGGCTCCCGGACGGCACGCCGTTCCCGACCACGTACTACCTGACGTGCCCGCGCGCCGCCTCCGCGATCGGCACGCTGGAGGCCAACGGGGTCATGAAGGAGATGACGGAGCGGCTCGCCACCGACCCGGAGCTCGCCGCCGCCTACCGGGCCGCGCACGAGGACTACATCGCCCGGCGCGACGCCATCGAGGTCCTCGCGGGCTTCCCGAGCGCGGGCGGCATGCCCGACCGCGTGAAGTGCCTGCACGTCCTGGTCGCGCACTCGCTGGCCGCGGGCCCGGGTGTGAACCCGCTGGGCGACGAGGCCATCGCGATGCTGCCCGAGTGGTGGCGCAAGGGCGCCTGCGTGACGTCCGACCCGGTCACCCAGGAGGACGTCCTGGCGCTCGGCGCGAACGGCGGCGGGTTCTTCGGCCCCGGCGCCGACGAGGACGCCGACGGCGGCACGGAAGGCGAGGGCGCGAAGTGACCCGCGTGGCCGCCATCGACTGCGGCACGAACTCGATCCGCCTGCTCGTGGCCGACGCCGACCCCGAGACGGGCGAGCTCGTCGACCTGGACCGCCGCATGGAGATCGTCCGGCTCGGGCAGGGCGTGGACCGGACGGGCCGCCTCGCCCCCGAGGCGCTCGCGCGGACCTTCGCGGCCTGCCGCCAGTACGCCGAGGTCATCAAGGAGCACGGCGCCGAGCGCGTCCGCTTCGTGGCGACCTCCGCGTCCCGCGACGCCGAGAACCGCGACGAGTTCGTCCGCGGCGTCCTCGACATCCTCGGCGTCGAGCCGGAGGTCATCAGCGGCGACCAGGAGGCGGAGTTCTCCTTCACGGGCGCCACCAAGGAACTCCAGGGGCGCGCCGACCTCCAGACGCCGTACCTGGTGGTGGACCTCGGCGGCGGCTCCACCGAGTTCGTCGTCGGCTCCGACCGCGTGCGCGCGGCCCGCTCCGTGGACGTGGGCTGCGTCCGGATGACCGAGCGCCATCTGGTGCGGGGCGGCGTCGTCACCGACCCGCCCACCGCCGAGCAGATCGCCGCGATCCGCGCCGACGTCGAGGCCGCCCTGGACCTCGCAGAGGAGACGGTGCCGCTGCGCGAGGCGCGCACGCTCGTCGGCCTCGCGGGCACCGTCACCACGGTGGCGGCGATCGCGCTCGGCCTCGACACCTACGACTGGACCGCGATCCACCACGCGCGCATTCCGTACGAGCAGGTCAGCGAGGTCGTCGACCGGCTCGTGCACGCGACGCACGCCGAGCGCGCGGCGATCCCCGTGATGCACCCGGGCCGGGTCGACGTGATCGCGGCGGGCGCCCTCGTGCTGCTCGCGATCATGGACAGGATCGGGGCGCGCGAGGTCGTCGTGAGCGAGCACGACATCCTCGACGGGATCGGCTGGTCCGTCGCCTGAGCGGGGCGGACGGCTTGTGAGCGGCCGCCGGGGCGCTTCGGGGGCCCGGCGGCGACCCCCCGGGAGGAAAGTTCGTGAAGTTCTTCACAAGGAAAACGGCCCTGTTGGGCGTGGTTCTGAGGACCTAGGACCCTGAAAGCGTGGTTCCGAAGGCGCGGGGTGGATCCGCCGAGCGCTTCGATGGTGTTACGGGGGTGTGAACCGGCGACTGGTTCACCGCCGCCCGGGGCCCGGAGTGGCTGTTCAGGAGGGGTTGACAACGAGTCCGGTGACTCAGTGGTTCCCCTGAGGCGCCATGACCTCCGTCACGTGGGCGGCGAAGTGTAGCAGAGGCCCCTGGCAACCTTGTGAAGGGGCGCACGAGCGACCCCTGGGGAGGGGGTGGATACTCGATGGCATGAGCACCACGGAGCGTCCCAGGATCCTCGTAGTAGGCGGTGGGTACGTAGGCCTGTACGCAGCTCGACGCATTCTCAAGAAGATGCGCTACGGCGAGGCGACCGTCACGGTCGTCGACCCGCGCTCGTACATGACGTACCAGCCCTTCCTCCCCGAAGCCGCCGCCGGCAGCATCTCGCCCCGGCACGTCGTCGTCCCGCTGCGACGCGTGCTGCCGAAGGCCGAAGTGCTGACCGGTCGCGTCACGACCATCGACCAGGACCGCAAGGTCGCCACGATCGCGCCGCTCGTCGGCGAGGCGTACGAGCTGCCGTTCGACTACCTGGTCATCGCGATGGGCGCGGTCTCCCGCACCTTCCCGATCCCCGGCCTCGCCGAGCAGGGCATCGGCATGAAGGGCATCGAGGAGGCCATCGGCCTGCGCAACCACGTGCTCGAGCAGCTCGACAAGGCCGACTCCACGACCGACGAGGAGGTCCGCCGCAAGGCGCTGACCTTCGTCTTCGTCGGCGGTGGCTTCGCCGGCGCCGAGACCATCGGCGAGGTCGAGGACATGGCGCGCGACGCGGCCAAGTACTACAACAGCGTCTCGCGCGAGGACATGCGCTTCATCCTCGTCGACGCCGCCGACAAGATCCTGCCCGAGGTCGGCCCGAAGCTCGGCCAGTACGGCAAGGAGCACCTGGAGGGCCGCGGGGTCGAGGTCTACCTCTCCACCTCCATGGACTCCTGCGTCGACGGCCACGTCGTGCTGAAGAACGGCCTCGAGGTCGACTCCAACACCATCGTGTGGACCGCGGGCGTCAAGCCGAACCCGGCGCTCGCCCGCTTCGGCCTCCCGCTCGGCCCGCGCGGCCACGTCGACACCCAGACGACCCTCCAGGTACAGGGCACCGACTACATCTGGGCCGCGGGCGACAACGCCCAGGTCCCGGACCTCGTCGGCCGCAAGGCGGGCAACGAGAACGCCTGGTGCCCGCCGAACGCGCAGCACGCCCTGCGCCAGGCCAAGGTCCTCGGCGACAACGTGATCTCCGGCATGCGGGGCTTCCCGCAGAAGGACTACAGCCACGCCAACAAGGGTGCGGTCGCCGGTCTCGGCCTGCACAAGGGCGTCGCGATGATCGTCATGGGCAAGATGAAGATCAAGCTCAAGGGCCGTCTCGCCTGGTACATGCACCGCGCGTACCACGGCATGGCGATGCCGACGTTCAACCGCAAGATCCGTGTCTTCGCGGACTGGACGCTCGGCATGTTCCTCAAGCGCGAGGTCGTCTCCCTCGGTGCGATGGAGACTCCGCGTGAGGAGTTCTACGAGGCCGCCAAGCCCGCCCCCAAGGCGGCGGCGCCCGTCGAGGCGGAGAAGGCCAAGGCCTCCTAGGCTCCGGCTGATCGTCTGTACTGCGTTACTGCGTTACCGAGTACTGACCCGAAGGGTCCCCGCTATCCGTGGTGCGGGGGCCCTTCGGGTTTTTTGTGGGCTGCTGGCGGCCCGGCACCGCCGGGGGCGTTGTCCGTGGTCGCTCGCCGTCGCGGCGGGAATGAATCTGCCCTCCGCTTCCTAGTTGTTACGTACATGTATTTTGCATATTCGTAACGCGGCAACGGGACTGCGCTCGCGCTCTGTTGGTGTTTACGTGGTGTTGAACCGTTCCGGGAAGTCCCGTCCACGGAGGTGTGCGCCATGCAGGACGCCGCGTCGCGGCTGAAGAACCTTGCCGAGCAGCTGCTGGGAGCTCAGCTGCCGGTTCGTATCCGCGCCTGGGACGGCTCGGAAGCCGGCCCGCCGGACGCGCCCACACTCGTCGTACGCCATCGCCGTGCCCTGCGCCACCTGATGTGGAAACCGGGGGAGCTGGGGCTCGCCCGCGCCTGGGTGGCGGGGGACCTCGACGTCGAGGGGGATCTGTACGCGGCGCTCGACCTGCTCGCCGAGTTCATCTGGGAGCGCGGCGACGACGCGCCGGGCCTCGTCGAGTCGCTGCGGGACCCGAAGGTCCGCGCCGCCGCCCGCCCGCTGCTCGCGTTCGCCGCGCCCTTCGTGCCGCCGCCCGTGCCGCGCGAGGAGATGCGCAGGCACGGCAGGCTGCACCTGCACACCAAGGGCAGCGACAAGCAGGCCATCAGCCACCACTACGACGTGGGCAACGACTTCTACGAGCTGGTGCTCGGCCCGTCGATGGTCTACTCGTGCGCGTACTGGGAGTCCCCCGACGCCACCCTCGAGGACGCCCAGCGCGACAAGCTCGGACTCATCGCCCGCAAGCTCGACCTGAAGCCCGGCATGCGCCTCCTCGACGTCGGCTGCGGCTGGGGCTCCATGGCGATCCACGCGGCGCGCGAGCACGGCGTGAGCGTCGTCGGCGTGACGCTCTCGCAGGAGCAGGCCGCGTACGCGCGCAAGCGCATCGCGCAGGAGGGCCTGACCGACCGCGTCGAGATCCGCGTCCAGGACTACCGGGACGTCCGCGACGGGCCGTACGACGCGATCTCGTCCATCGGCATGGCCGAACACGTCGGCGCCGAGCGGTACCTGGAGTACGCCGCCGACCTGTACGCCCTCCTGAAGCCGGGCGGGCGCCTGCTCAACCACCAGATCGCCCGCCGCCCCCTGGGCGACGAGTCGGCGTACTCGGTCGACGAGTTCATCGACGCGTACGTCTTCCCGGACGGCGAGCTCGCCCCGCTCGGCACGACCGTCGGGCTCCTGGAGCGCGCCGGGTTCGAGGTGCGGGACGTGGAGTCCATCCGCGAGCACTACGCGCTCACGCTGCGCCGCTGGGTCGCGAACCTGGAGGCCGACTGGAAGCGCGGCCAGGCCCTCACGTCCCCGGGCCGCGCCCGCATCTGGCGCCTCTACATGGCCGCGTCGGCCCTGGCCTTCGAACGCAACCGCATCGGCGTCAACCAGGTCCTGGCGGTGAAGACACCGGAGAGCGGGAAGTCGGGGATGCCCCTGCGGGCGCGGGACTGGCGGAATTAGTCGCTGCAACGCAGGGGGCCCCGGACGATGATTCGTCCGGGGCCCCTCCGCGTACCTGCCGTCAGTCCGACTTGATCGCCTGCAGCGGGTTGAGCCGCGCAGCGCTCCGCGCGGGCCACACGGCCGCGAGGACGCCGACCACCGCCGCGATCACCAGGAAGATCAGGATCCGCCCGGCGGGGATCTCCATCGTGTACGTCTTCACCGTTCCGGAGATGCTGTCGCCCGCGACCCAGCCGAGGAAGAGGCCGAGGCCGACGCCGAGCACCGCGCCGAACAGGGAGATGACGACCGACTCCAGGCGCACCATCTGCTTGACCTTCGCGCGGTCGAGGCCGATCGCGCGGAGCATGCCGATCTCGTGCTTCCGCTCGAAGACGGACATCGCCAGGGTGTTGATGACGCCGAGGACCGCGACGAGGATCGCCATGGCGAGCAGCCCGTACAACATGTTCAGCATCATGTTGATGGCGCCGCCGATCTCGTTGCTGATGTCGTCCTTGTCCTGGATCTTGATGGCGGGGTTGTCGCCGAGCGCCTTGACGATGGCGTCCTCCGCCTTGTCGCTCGCGCCGCCCTTCATCTTCAGGAGGACCTGCTTGTCGGCGATCTTGTCGAGGTGCGGGTCGACGACGGACGTCGGCATGAACAGGCCGTCGAGCATCTCGTTCGCCTCGTAGACGCCCGCGATCCTGAGCTGGACCGTCTTGTCGTCGTCGAACTTCACCGGGACGGTGTCGCCCGCCTTGAGGCCCTTCTCGTCGGCGGTCTTGTCGTCGATGAGCGTGGAGTTGCCCTTGAGCTCGGCGGCGGAGCCGCTGGTGTAGTCGAGGGAGACCAGCTTGTCGAAGGACTTCGGGTCGATGCCGGTGATGCGGGTCGACGTCCCGTCGGCCTCGCCGAAGGCGTTGCGCAGCGGGCTGGACGCCTCGACGTCCGGCAGCTTGGCCAGGTCGGTGCGGACCTTGGGGGTCAGCGGCTGGTAGTTGGCCATCGAGACGGTGTAGTCGGCCTTCAGGGAGTCGGCGGCCATCTTGTTGATGGCGCTGCTCATGGAGGTCGCGACGACCGTCATCGCCGTGATGAGGGTCAGGCCGATCATCAGGGCCGAGGCCGTGGAGGCCGTGCGGCGCGGGTTGCGGACCGAGTTGAGGCGGGCCAGCTTGCCGGTGACGCCGAGCGGCCGCAGCAGCGGCGCGGAGGCGGCGATGAACGGGCGGGAGAGCAGCGGCGTGAGGACGATGACGCCGACGAGGACGACCCCGGCGCCGCCCGCCATCACGTAGTTGTCCTCCATGAAGAGCATGACCACGCCGAGCGCGACGATCAGCGAGCCGATCGTGTTGCGTACGACGAGACCGCGCGTCGTGGGCGTCGCGTGGACGCTGTTCATGGCGGCCACCGGCGGGATCTTCGCGGCGCGGCGGCCGGGCAGCCAGGCGGCCAGCATCGTCACGACGACGCCGATGAGCAGGGCGGTGAGGATGGTCGTCGGGCCGATCTTCAGCGGTCCGTCGGGCAGCGAGGCGCCGCCCGCGTTCATCAGGGACTCCAGGCCCACGGCCACGCCGATGCCGAGCGCGAAGCCGGCGACGGCGGCGACCAGGCCGACGATGAACGCCTCGATGAGCACCGAGCGCGTGACCTGGCGGCGGGACGCGCCGACGGCGCGCATCAGGGCCAGCTCCTTGGTGCGCTGGGCGACCAGCATCGTGAAGGTGTTGGCGATGATGAAGATGCCGACGAACAGCGCGATCCCGGCGAAGATCAGCAGCACCTGGCTCATGGCGCTGGTGTTCTGCTCGATCATCCGGTCCTGGTCGGCCTTGAGCGCGGCGCCGGTGTCGGCGTCGGTGTCCTTCGGCAGGATCTTGTCGACGGACGCCTTCAGGGCGGTCTCGGAGGTGCCCGCGGCGGCCTTCACGTCGATCTCGTCGTACTCGTCCCGGTCGAGCACCTTGCGCGCGGTGTCGTTGTCGAAGACGACGAGGCTGCCGCCCGCGACGACGCTGCCGTCGTCGGTGTCGAAGATGCCGCTGACCTTCGCGGTCCGCACGGGGCCGTCGGTGGAGTAGCGGACGGTGTCGCCCACCTGGTAGCCGGTGCGGTCGGCGGTGCGGCTGTCCAGGGCGATGTCGGCCGCGGACTTCGGGGCGGCGCCCTTGGTGAAGTCGTAGCGCGGGTCCTTGCCGTCCTTGCCCGGGTAGTAGTTGGCGCCGGTGGTGCCCCAGTCGCCGCCGACGAGCTTGCCGTCCTTGTCGGCGAGCGCGGTGAAGCCGGAGTACGTGCCGATCGCGGAGTCGGCGCCGGGCAGCTTCTTGGCCTTGTTCAGGAGGGCGTCGGTGAGCCGGGGCGGCTGCTTGCCGTCCCCGTCGTCGGAACCGCCGTCGGGCCGGATGGCGACGGAGACGTGGTCGAAGCTCTTCGCCGACTTGTTCTTGTAGGCGGAGCCGAAGGTGTCGGTGAAGACCAGCGTGCCGGAGACGAACGCGACGCCGAGCATGACGGCGAGCACGGTCATCAACAGCCTGGCCTTGTGCGCGAGCACATTGCGCAGAGCGGTACGGAACATGGGTGTGAAGTCCTGGTGAAGGCGGGGTCAGAGGTGGCGTGGGGGCGCCCCGAAGGGGCGCGGGGAACTGCGCGACCAGCCACAGCCGACCCGCAGAGATGGAACTGCCGGATGGAGGACTAGCTGGTCCGACCCTTGGCGTCGAAGTGCTTCATCCGGTCGAGCACCCGATCGGCGCTGGGCTGGAGCATCTCGTCGACGACCCGCCCGTCGGCCAGGAAGATCACACGGTCCGCGTACGACGCGGCAACGGGGTCGTGCGTGACCATCACCACGGTCTGGCCGAGCTCGCGCACAGAGTTGCGGAGGAAGCCGAGAACCTCGGCCCCGGACCGCGAGTCCAGGTTCCCGGTCGGCTCGTCACCGAAGATGATCTCCGGCTGCGAGGCGAGGGCGCGGGCCACCGCCACGCGCTGCTGCTGGCCGCCGGAGAGCTCGGTGGGCCGGTGGGAGAGGCGCCCGGCCAGGCCCACCATGGAGATGACCTGCTCCAGCCACTGCTTGTCCGGCTTGCGGCCCGCGATGTCCATGGGGAGCGTGATGTTCTCCAGGGCGGTCAGCGTCGGCAGCAGGTTGAACGCCTGGAAGATGAAGCCGATCTTGTCCCGGCGGAGCTTGGTGAGCTGCTTGTCCTTGAGCGTCGACAGTTCGGTCTCGCCGATGCGCACCGAACCGGAGCTGAAGCTGTCCAGGCCGGCCACGCAGTGCATCAGCGTGGACTTGCCGGAGCCCGACGGGCCCATGATCGCGGTGAACTGGCCCTGCCCGAAGTCGACGGAGACGCGGTCGAGGGCGACCACCTGGGTCTCGCCCTGGCCGTACACCTTGGACAGGTCCGTGGCGCGCGCGGCCACCTGGGTGGCGCGGGCGGCGTACGAAGTGGTGGTGGTCACGGGACGGTGCTCCTGTCGGGACGACGAGTGAAGGGGACGTACTCCATCGTCCTGGCCGGGGAGGGCCGAAGAGTCAGCCGCTGTTCCGGTTCCGAGGGGCGACTGCGGTCGGACTCGGTCGGGTCATGTCATACCTGGGGATGACGGGCGTCCCTGAGGGGCCCGCCGGATCGGACCCCCGTTGCGAGGGGAGCAACGGGCGGGCGCGCGGGCGCAGAGACCGCTTACCCGGCGCCTCGGAGGGACAGCTAAATTCCGTCATTTCCAGCCCCGCCAAGGGCTTCGGCCCGACACGCCTCCGGCAAGTACCACCGGCGCGTACCACGTGCTGATGCACCCTCAGGCGTCAATAAAATAAGACAACGTCGGGCTGTCGTTCCGCTGTTCGGGGGACGCCTCCCGATAGGGTCGAAGCCTTGATGCGGAGCCCACGGCCTGCCCGGATGGTGGAATGCAGACACGGCGAGCTTAAACCTCGCTGCCCTTCGCGGGCGTACCGGTTCAAGTCCGGTTCCGGGCACCTCCGTCACGACTTACTCGTGTGACGTACTGTCAACTCCCTTCCCTGGTGGCGCTCTTGATCACGGCGAACGGCGCGCCCGCCGGGTCGAGCACCATCGCGAAGCGCCCGATGCCCTCGCCGTCGGACGGCGGGATGATCACCGTGGCCCCGGCCTCCGTGGCCCTGGCCACGGTCGCGTCGCAGTCGGCCACCTCGAAGTAGGGGTGCCACTCCGGGGTGGAGCCCGCGTCCAGATTCTCCTGGGGCAGCTGCATCAGGCCGCCGTGCGAGGCCTCCTCCCCGGCGCCTGCCGAGGTCAGGACCGTGTACGTCAGCTCCGGGCTCATCACGTTGTCGGTGGTCTCCCAGGAGAAGACCGAGCCGTAGAAAGCCTTCGCCGCGGCGGCGTCCGTCGTGTACAGCTCCACCCAGGTCAGCGAGCCCGGGACCGCGACCTCTTCCAGGCCCTGGGTCTCGCCCGGCTGCCAGACGGCGAAGTCCGCGCCCGTGGGGTCGGTGAACTGGGCCATCCGTCCGTAGCTGAACACGTCGCCGGGCGGTACGCGGACCGCGCCGCCCGCCTGCTCGACGGCCTTGGCGGTGGCGTCCGCGTCCGGCGTGTGGAAGTACACCGTCCATGCGGAGGAGGCGCCCTCCTCGGTCAGCGGGCCGATGCCTGCGACCGTCTTGCCGTCCAGGAGGAAGAAGCCGTACCCGCCGGACTCCGGGCCCGCTGACTGGTACTCCCAGCCGAACACGGCCGCGTAGAAGGCGGCCGTGGCGTCGGTGTCGGGAGCACCGAGATCCAGCCAGTTCGGGGTGCCGGGGGCATATGCGGTGGAAAGCATGGTCCTGCCCTTCGATCCACGCGCCCGGGACAGGCGCTCGACTGAGTTCCTGGGCTCCTCCCAGCATGGCAGCGCCCACTGACAACCGCGCCACGAGCGAGGGGCTGCCGGGGCGCGAAAGGGGGCTGCCGGTGGCACGCCACCCGCGCACGAAAACCCCCGTGACGGCGAGCGGCCCCTCACGGCCACCCGCCGCCCCGCGTGGACGTCCCGCCGTCGCCCGCCGCCCCGCGCCGGACGCGCCGTCGACAGTCGCAGGACCCTGCCGGATACGCGCCTGCCACCCACCGGCGGCACGGTTGGTGCCGGCCGGACCGTGCTGGACGCGCTGCGCTGCCGCCCGCGGGCCGCGCTGGACACACTCCCGCCAGCCGCCGGAGGCGCTGGTGTGGCCCGCCGGGCGCGTCGGTGACGCCTGTCGGTTCGCGCGGACGCGCCGCCGTCGCCGGTGGGGCCGTGCTGGACGCGGCGGTGGGTCTGCCGGGCTCCGGAGGGCGCATCGGCGCCTCGCGTCGGGTTTCGCGGGTTTCGTGGGACGCGCTGGCGGTGCCTGCCGGGCGCGCGGGTGACGCCCGTCGGGTTTCGCGGGCGTGCCGACGCCTGCCGGGTGCTCGGGATGCACCGGTAACCCCTGCCGGGTCCCGGGCCACACCAGCGATGCCTGCCGAGCCCGGGGGCACCGGTGACGCCTGCGGCCCCCCAGGCACAACGGGCGACGCCCGCGGCCCCCGCCGGACACACCGTCGGCACCCGCCGCCCCCGGATGCACCGCCGACACCCGCCCCGCCCTCCCGGGACGCACCGCTGGCGGCCCGCCTTCCAGGGGGACGCACCACCGGCAGCCGCCCCGCCCTCCCGGGACGCACCACTGACAGCCCGCCTTCCCGGGGACGCACCACCGATAGCCGCTGCGCCCCCAGGACGCACCACCGACAGCC
This sequence comes from Streptomyces sp. NPDC059003, assembly GCF_042740445.1. Lineage (NCBI taxonomy): Bacteria > Bacillati > Actinomycetota > Actinomycetes > Kitasatosporales > Streptomycetaceae > Streptomyces > Streptomyces sp. NPDC059003. The sequence continues at coordinate 16,731 of NZ_JBHYJH010000101.1, forward strand.
GCTGCGCCCCCAGGACGCACCACCGGCACCCCACCCCACCCCCGGACACCCCGTTGACACGCCCCACCCCCCGCCGGAGACTCCCGTGATGCGGACCACCGTTGCGATCATTGGGGCCGGGCCTGCCGGGCTTCTTCTTGCTCGGCTGTTGCACCGGGCGGGCGTCGGGGCCGTCGTCCTGGAGCGTCGGGACCGTGTCTACGTAGAGCGGCGTCAGCGGGCCGGGATCCTGGAGCAGGCCACCGCCGACGTGCTGCGGGCCGTCGGGGCCGGGGACCGGATGGACCGGGAGGGGCTGCGGCACGACGGCATCGAGCTGCGCTTCGACCGCCGCAGGCACCGCGTCGACTTCCCCTCCCTCACCGGCGGCCGCGCCGTCACCGTGTACGCGCAGACCGAGGTGTGCAAGGACCTCATCGCCCTCCAGTTACGCGACGGCGGGCCGCTGCTCTTCGAGGCCGAGGCGCTCGCCGTGGAGGGCGCGGAGACGGACCGGCCCCGCGTGCGCTTCCGGCACGCGGGACGCGAGGACGTCCTGGAGTGCGCGTACGTCGCCGGGTGCGACGGCTACCGGGGCGTGGCCCGCGCCGCGGTGCCGCCCGGCGTCGCCCGCACCTTCGAGCGCGCGTACCCCTTCGCCTGGCTCGGCATCCTCGCCGACGCCCCGCCGTCCCACGACGAACTCGTCTACGCCCGCCACGACCGCGGCTTCGCGCTCCTCAGCATGCGGTCCCCCACCGTCTCCCGGCTCTACCTCCAGGTCCCCGAGGACACAGACCCCGCCTCCTGGAGCGACGAGGAGGTCTGGGCCGAGCTGGAGCGCCGCCTGGAGACCGCCGACGACTGGCGCCTCACCCGCGGCCCGGTCACCGCCAAGTCCGTCACCCCGATGCGCTCCTTCGTCCACGAACCCATGCGGCACGGCCGCCTCTTCCTCGCCGGGGACGCCGCGCACATCGTGCCGCCCACCGGCGCCAAGGGCCTCAACCTCGCCGTCGCCGACGTCGTCACGCTCGCCCGCGCCCTGGTCGCGCACGCGCACAAGGGCGACCCCGCGCCCCTCGACGCCTACTCCGCGACCCGCCTCCGCCGGGTCTGGCAGGCCGAGCGCTTCGCGTACGCCATGACGACCCTGCTGCACCGCCACCCCGGCGCCACGCCCTTCGACGACCGCCTCCAGCTGGCCCGGCTCGACCGGATCGCCACCTGCCGGGCGGCCCGCGCCGATCTCGCCGACGCCTATACGGGAGCCCCCCTCGACGGCGTACCGTGACGGGCCCCGCCACCCCGTCGGACCAACCGCGGCGGCGCGGGAACAGAGGGCTCGGTCCCGGACGTTCCCCGGGCAGGTAAGGCACGGTGAAAGCCGAGGGCGAAAGCCCGGACCGAGGATTCCCCGCCACTTGGCGGGAAAGATCCTCCCCAAGCACTAGGCGCATCCTTTTGCCTACGCATTACCCTTGAACCCAAAGCCACGCACGGTGGCCATGGAGGAGTGAAATGAGGAGCAGTAACCCGGTCTTCTCGCGACGGGGGTTCAGCCGCGACAACGGCTATGCGGGCTTCAACGCGCAGCCGCAGGCCGGGGGACCCACCGCCGTCGGGACGCAGGCCAATCCGTACGCGGGCGCGGGCCAGCAGGCCCCCACCAACCCGTACGCCAACAATCCGTACGCCCAGCAGGGCCTCCAGGGCGCCCCGCCCCAGGCCCCGGCCACCACCGGCCGCATGACGATGGACGACGTCGTCATGCGCACGGCGACCACGCTCGGTGTCCTCGTCGTGACGGCCGCGCTCGCCTGGGCGCTGCTCCCCGTGGACGACGCCAACATCAGCAAGTCGTACGGCATCGCGATCGGCGCCGGTCTCGTCGCGATGGTGCTCGGCTTCGTGCAGGCCTTCAAGCGCAAGGCGTCGCCGCCGCTGATCCTGGCGTACGCCGCCCTGGAGGGCGTCTTCCTCGGCGTCGTCTCCAGCGTCGTCGACAACCGCATCGCGAGCGGCGCGGCCATGCAGGCCGTGCTCGGCACGATGGCCGTGTTCCTCGGCGTCCTCGTCGCGTACAAGGCGGGCTGGATCCGCGTCAACCGCCGCTTCTACGGCTTCGTGATGGCGGCCGCCCTCGGCTTCGTCCTGCTGATGGGCGTGAACCTGCTGTTCGCGGCCTTCGGCGGCGGTGACGGCCTCGGCTTCCGCAGCGGCGGCCTCGGCATCATGTTCGGCATCATCGGCATCCTGCTCGGCGCGTGCTTCCTGGCCCTGGACTTCAAGCAGGTCGAGGACGGCATCGCGTACGGCGCCCCGCGCGAGGAGGCCTGGCTCGCCGCCTTCGGCCTCACGATGACGCTGGTGTGGATCTACATGGAGTTCCTGCGCCTGATCGCGATCCTGCAGGGCAACGACTGACCCTGCGGCGTGACCGACTGACGAACGGCCGAAGGGCCCGCGGAAGCGATTCCGCGGGCCCTTCGTCGTGTCGATTCGGGGGATCGGAGGATCGGGGGATCGTACGGATTCGGGGTCGGTCAGCCCAGTTTGCGCGCGGCGCGCCTGAGGTCGTACTCGTGGATGATCGCCTTGGCGTGGCCATAAGCGAGGTTGTGCTCGCCGCGGAGCCAGCTGACCTTCTCTTCGAAGCGGAAGAGAGAAGGGCCCTCGTCGACGGTTCGGAGCCAGTCGGAGACTTCACGGCCTGTGCAATGGGGGATGCGAGCGAGCAGATTCCGGTGGGTCTCCTCGGAGAAGACTTGGGACATCGGCGCCTCCGGACGCGTTCGATGTGGTCCGTCCTTCACGCCACCGTGCCTGAGCGTTCGGCTATTGGCAACAGTCCCGGCTCGCCGCGTAGGGTCGCTCCGTGCTCGATACGACGCCACTGATCATCGCCGTTGACCACTTCGCCGACCGGCTGCGGGCCGCGCCCCAGTCCCGGCTGCAGCGTGGCGCGGCCGCGGAAGCGCTGGAACTCGCGCGGGAGTTGGCGGTGCGCGCCCAGCTCCGGGAGGCGCCGCACGCCGAGCCGCGGCGGATGCCGGACGCCGGGATGTTCGCCGCCGCGGACCAGATCACCGTTGCCGGGCGGGACTTGGCGGTGGTGCTGCGGGACGAGGCGGAGCTGACGGAGGCCGTACGCCTCGTCCAGGAGGCCCTGACCCGAGCCGGCGTCTGAGGCCCCCCTCCGGCCGTCCGGCTGCGCATGGGGTGGGCGGGCGGGGTAGATCCCGCCGCGAAGCGGCGGGCCGGAGGCGCATCGGGCCCGGGTGCGGGCCGGTGGGGATGCCGCCGCGCTGCGCGCGGCGGGTTTTTCCCACCCGCCCGCCCGTTTCCAGTCGGACGGGGGTGGACGCCTCTCGTGGGGCCAGTCGCCGTCGGCGGGTGCGGGACCGGAGGTCAGACGGAGGCGATTACCCGGTCCGCGAGGATGTAGACGTTCTCCGTGCCGCAGGCGAACGTGAGGGCGTACGCGCCCGAGACGCCCGAGCCGCCGAGCAGGACCGGCGCCTCGCCGTCCCGCAGGGCGGCGGCGAGCAGCTCCGCGGTCTCGCGGTGCCCGGGGGTCATGCACAGCGTCGTACCGTCCGTGAACACGTACACGTCGAGCGTGCCGAGCGGCCCGGGGCGGACGTCGGCGAGCGCCGTGCGCGCGTCCGCGAGCTCCTCCAGGCAGGCCACCGTCCGCTCGTGGTCGCCGTGCACGGGAGACTGCACGGGCACGAAGTCGGGGTGCGAGGGATGACGGCGGCGGGCCGCGGCCAGCTCCGCGGACTCGCCCGCGGACTCCTCCGCGGCCGGGTCGGCGAACGGCTCCACGACCGGCTCGAGACTGTCCGATTCCAGACCCACCAGATCGGCCTGGCGCGGCAGGAACAGCTCGTCCGTGATGCTCTCGGGCAGCCCGCTCAGGAGCGAGGGGGCGTCCGCGATGTCCCGCGCCTCCTGCGCGGCCCAGAAGGCGCGCGCCTCGGCCAGCTCACGCTCGCGCTCCTCGGCGAGGGCGTCGGCGACCGCGGCGCGTATCTCGTCGGTGTCCACCGTGGTGCGGGCCGCGGGCACGGTGGCGCGGCCCGCCGTGGCGTGGCTCTCGGCGAGCTCGGTACGCAGGTCGGTGATCTGCTGCCGCAGGCCCCGCACGGTGCGCAGGGACGCGGCTCCCACGGCCGTGGCAGCGGCCGTGGAGAGCAGCAAGGCAAGATGCATGGCGCTCACTGACGTACTCCCGGTTTCAAGTCGACCCCCGACTTCCTACATCAGCTTGAAGCCTGCACCATCCTGCTGTCAGTGCATTACGTCACGAATTGGACAGGACTTTCGGCCCGGCGTTTATCCAAGGAACCGTGCTGACCTGGGCAAATGTTCCTCCCCCAGGAGATTGGTCACATCCTGGGGGAGATTGGGTCACGAATGTGTGGAGGGGTGGGAGGTGCCGCCGTTTCCCGACAGATGCGACGGGCGGCGCCCCCCGGCGGGCGGGCGCTCGGCTCAGCTGAGGCGCTCGATGACCATGGCCATGCCCTGGCCGCCGCCGACGCACATGGTTTCGAGGCCGAACTGCTTGTCGTGGAACTGGAGGCTGTTGATCAGCGTGCCGGTGATGCGGGCGCCGGTCATGCCGAAGGGGTGGCCGACGGCGATGGCGCCGCCGTTGACGTTCAGCTTGTCGAGGGGGATGCCCAGGTCCCGGTAGGAGGGGATGACCTGGGCGGCGAAGGCCTCGTTGATCTCGACCAGGTCGATGTCGTCGATGGTCAGACCGGCCCGCGTCAGCGCCTGCTTGCTGGCCTCGACGGGCCCGTACCCCATGATCTCGGGGGAGAGCGCCGAGACGCCCGTGGAGACGATCCGGGCGAGCGGGGTCAGGCCGAGCTCGCGGGCCTTGGTGTCGCTCATGATGACGAGCGCGGCGGCGCCGTCGTTGAGCGGGCAGCAGTTGCCCGCGGTGACCAGGCCGTCGGGCCGGAACACCGGCTTCAGGCCCGCGACGCCCTCCATCGTGACGCTCGCGCGCGGCCCGTCGTCCTTGGCCACGACGGTGCCGTCCGGCAGCGTCACCGGGGTGATCTCGCGCTCCCAGAAGCCGTTCTTGAGGGCTTCCTCGGCGAGGTTCTGCGAGCGGACGCCGAACTCGTCCATGTCCTGGCGGGTGATGCCCTTGAGCCGGGCGAGGTTCTCGGCGGTCTGGCCCATCGCGATGTACGCGTCCGGGACCACGCCGTCCTCGCGCGGGTCGTGCCAGTCGGTGCCGGTCTGCTCGGCGCGGGCCGCGGTGCGGGCCTCCGCGTCGGCGAACAGCGGGTTGTGGGTGTCCGGCAGGCCGTCGCTCGTGCCCTTCACGGACCGCGACACCATCTCGACGCCCGCCGAGATGAAGACGTCGCCCTCGCCCGCCTTGATGGCGTGCAGGGCCATGCGGGAGGTCTGGAGGGACGAGGAGCAGTAGCGGGTGATCGTGCAGCCCGGCAGGTGGTCCATGCCCATCTGTACGGCGACGATCCGGCCCAGGTTGTGACCCTGCTCGCCGCCCGGCAGGCCGCAGCCCAGCATCAGGTCGTCGATGTCCTTCGGGTCGAGCGCGGGGACCTTGGCCAGGGCGGCCTCGATGATCGTGGCGGTCAGGTCGTCCGGCCGCAGCTCCTTCAGGGAGCCCTTGAAGGCGCGGCCGATCGGGGAGCGGGCAGCGGAGACGATCACGGCTTCGGGCATCGGTGACTCCAGGGGGCCAGGGTGTGCGGGCGCCCCTCCGGGGCAAGGGGCGGGACTCATAGGGAAGTTACCCGCACGTAATGCCCTGGGTCACCGCCCAGCCCCTGTGACACGGACCGCATTTCTAAGCGGGCGCTCACCCTGCGGGGGGCTGGGCGGTCCGTGTGCACAGGTCCCGCCGCTACCGCGGCGGCGACTCCCCGCCCGCCCACCCAGGACCAACCGTCCCAGCCGCACCCGCCGACGGCGGGGAACCCCCACGAGGGGCGTCCACCTCCTGGGAGGGTGGAAACGGGCGGGCGGGTGGGAAACAAACCGCCGCGGTAGCGGCGGAAACCCCCCACCGGCCCGCACCCGCCCACGATCGCGGCGCACCGCCTACCGACCGCATCGGGTCGGACGCGCCTCCGCCCCGCCGCTCCGCGGCGGGAATTTCCCCGCCCGCCCACCCCATGCGCCGCCGCATACGCCGCTGCCCCCCGGTCAGGGGATCGGCGTCGGATCCGGTGTCTGGATCCGGCGCCGGCGCCGGCGCTTGAGGAGGGCCCACGGCCCGCGAGGGCCGGCCGGCATCGCCCCGGCGACCTCCGTACCGCCCTCGGAGGCGGCCCGCGCCGCGGCCCGAGCCACCGGCAGGAACCCTTCGCGGCGCGAGACATCGGGCCGCTCCTCCTCGGGCCACAGCCCGAGCGCCGCGCACAGCGTGGGCAGGACGGCCATGGCGGCGGTGGCGTACCCCTCCGCGGAGGGGTGGTAGTTGTCGGGCCCGAACAGCTCCCGCGGGTTCGCCGCGAACTCGGGGCCGAGCAGATCACCGAGCGACACGGTCCGCCCGCCCTGCTCGACGACCCCGATCGTCTGCGCGGCGGCGAGCTGCCGCGACACGCGCCGGGCGAGCCACCGCAGCGGCTGGTAGACGGGCTCGATGGTGCCGAGGTCGGGACACGTCCCGACGACGACCTCCGCACCGGCGGTGCGCAGCCTGCGCACGGCCGCGGAGAGCAGCCGCACCGACCGCGTCGGCGGCATCCGGTGGGTGACGTCATTGGCGCCGATCATGAGGACGCACACGTCGGGCCGCCAGCCCGTCTCGTCCGACAGGACCAGCGTCACCTGCCGGTCGAGATCGTCGGACTGCGCCCCGGCCTTCGCCACCACCCGCAGGTCCACCGGACGCTCGGCGACCGCCGCGAGCCCGGAGGCGAGGAGCGCGGCGGGCGTCTGCCGCGACCGGTGCACGCCGAGCCCGGCGGCCGTGGAGTCCCCCAGCATCGCGAACCGCAGCGGCTCGGCCCCGATCCCCCCGATCCGCCCGATCCCCGCGAACGCGGCCCCGTACCGCCCGTCCGCCCGCGGCGGCGCGCCGTGCCCGCCGTTGCCGACCGACCGCTTCGCCAGCTGCACCTCGGCGAGGACCACCCCGACCGTGGCCGCGCCGAGCAGCCCGATGCCTCCGCCTCCGTACGCCGCTCCCGCGGCGATGCGCCGCGCCACCCTCGCCCTCGACATGCCCCGCTGTCACCTCAGTCAAGTCGTGTGGAGCCGTTCACCCCGTTGTCCGTCCCGTACATCCAGTCATTGCCCCGTCGAGGCGGTCGGCCAATCGCCGGGGGAGGTGAAGGGGACAGATGGAGCCTTAGGCTGACGCCTACCGAATACGGAACATCTTGTGCGGCCCCCACGGGTCCGTACGACATCGCAGGCCGGACACCCCGGAAAACGGAGACAACGGTGCATTTCCACGACTCGATGATCAGCCTCGTCGGCAACACCCCGCTGGTACGCCTCAACAGCGTGACCGCGGGCCTGCAGGCGACGGTCCTCGCGAAGGTCGAGTACTTCAACCCCGGCGGCTCCGTGAAGGACCGCATCGCGCTGCGCATGATCGAGGCCGCCGAGGCGAGCGGCGAGCTGCGCCCCGGCGGCACGATCGTGGAGCCGACCAGCGGCAACACCGGCGTCGGCCTTGCCATCGTGGCCCAGCAGAAGGGCTACAAGTGCGTCTTCGTGTGCCCGGACAAGGTCAGCACCGACAAGATCAATGTGCTGCGCGCGTACGGCGCCGAGGTGGTCGTCTGCCCGACCGCCGTCGACCCCGAGCACCCGGACTCGTACTACAACGTCTCCGACCGCCTCGTACGCGAGATCCCGGACGCGTGGAAGCCGGACCAGTACTCCAACCCCAACAACCCCCTCTCCCACTACCACTCCACCGGCCCCGAGCTGTGGGAGCAGACGGAGGGGAAGATCACCCACTTCGTGGCGGGCATCGGCACCGGCGGCACGATCTCCGGCACCGGCGGGTACCTGAAGGAGGTCTCCGGCGGCAAGGTCAAGGTCGTCGGCGCCGACCCGGAGGGGTCCGTGTACTCCGGGGGCTCCGGGCGGCCGTACCTCGTCGAGGGCGTCGGTGAGGACTTCTGGCCGACCGCGTACGACCGGAACGTCACCGACGACATCGTCGCCGTGTCCGACAAGGACTCCTTCCAGATGACCCGGCGCCTCGCCAAGGAGGAGGGGCTGCTCGTCGGCGGCTCCTGCGGCATGGCGGTCGTCGCGGCCCTGCGGGTCGCGGAGGGGCTCGGCCCGGACGACGTCGTGGTCGTCCTGCTGCCCGACAGCGGCCGCGGCTACATGAGCAAGATCTTCAGCGACGAGTGGATGAACGACTACGGCTTCCTGGAGGAGGCCGGCGACCAGCCGCGCGTCGGCGACGTGCTGAGCCGCAAGGAGGGCGGCGAGCTGCCCTCGCTCGTCCACATGCACCCCGAGGAGACCGTCGGCGAGGCCATCGAGGTCCTGCGCGAGTACGGCGTCTCGCAGATGCCGATCGTCAAGCCGGGCGCCGGGCACCCCGACGTGATGGCGGCCGAGGTCATCGGCTCCGTCGTGGAGCGGGAGCTGCTCGACGCGCTGTTCACCCAGCGGGCCTCGCTGCACGATCCGCTGGAGAAGCACATGTCCGACCCGCTGCCGCAGGTCGGCTCCGGCGAGCCCGTCGCCGACCTGATGTCGGTGCTCGGCTCCGCCGACGCCGCGATCGTCCTCGTCGAGGGCAAGCCGACGGGGGTCGTGAGCCGGCAGGACCTGCTCGCGTTCCTCGCGGAGCAGCAGGGCAGCTGAGCGGGTAACCCCCGGGCCGGGTGCGGGACTTCGCGGAAACGGTACGGAGGCGACATGTGCGCGCAGCACCCGCTTAACACGGGTGCGGCACCGTAGGGGGTGTCGGCGTCAGGACTTCCGGAGCGGCTCCCGGACCTCCATCGGCGCCCGGACGCTGCGCTTGGCCTGGACCGGCGCGTGTCCCTCGCGGGGATCGCCGTCGTCCCGCCCTCCGGGTCCGGCCCGGGGGTGCGGCGGTCCCCGCGCCGTTCCCTGGCGTGGGCGCCTTGTGCCCCGCCGCTCGGCTGGGGCTGCGCCCCTCTCCCCCCTCATCGGCGCTCCGCGCCTCGCCCTCAAACGCCGGGCGGGCTATTACCCCACCCGCCCCCTCCCGGGGGCGGGTGGGCGGGGGACGTCAGTCCTCCCAGTCCGGCTTGTGGGGGCGGCCCCGGACCAGGGAGAGGAGACCCGTGCCTCGCGCGGAGTGAACGGCGTTGACGCCGACGATGCCGAACCACGTGACGAACAGCCCCGAGAGCCCCGCGTTCGCCGCCCCGATGGCCGACAGCGGAATCGCGAGGATCAGCGACACGATGCCGAAGCCGAACCGCTCGCCCCACGAGTCGACCCCGCCGCCCGGGTTCCGCGAGCCCCGGGCGACGATCATCTGCTGCTCGGCGAGGTGACGCCGCATCCGGCGGTCGATCGTGGTGTCGAGGCGCTGCTCGACCTTTTCGAGGAACGAGTCGACAAGCGCGGACTCGTACTCTTCGCCGAGGTCCTTGCGCGCGTGCAGGGCGGCGTCGAGTTCTTTCTTGAGTTCGGCGTCACGTGGGGCTTCCATACCTCCTACGGTACGCAGTGGCCGCACCCCTGACAGTGGGGGTAGCCCCCCATTCCGTCCTGGGCCACGCCTCAGGACAGGACGCGCATCAGGCCCGAGTCGAGGTCGAAGCGCCCGGCGAGAACGGTGGCGGGCCGGAAGGCGGGGTCGGCCCGCAGGGTGTCCCGCATCCGGCGGGCGTGCGCGGCGACGGTGTGCTCGACCCAGTCGCCGGGCTTGTTCCGGCAGGACCAGGCGGCGGGGCCGATGGACTCGACGAGCCGGGACAGATGGCCGGGCGCGGGCTCGCCGGTGCGCAGCTGCTTGATGGTCGCCCCGACGGCCCCGCACCGCTCGTGCCCGAGGACGACGATCAGCGGTATTTCGAGCTCGGTGACGCCGTACTGGAGGGAGCCGAGGACCGCCTCGTCGAGGACCTCGCCGGCGGTGCGCGCGACCAGGAGGTCGCCGAGCCCCTGGTCGAAGACAAGCTCGGGCGGCACGCGGGAGTCGACGCAGCTCAGGATGATCGCGAACGGGTCCTGGTCGTCGGCGACCTCGTGGCGCCGCGCCAGGTCCTCGTGCGGGTGGCGGGAGCGGACCTTCGCCCAGCGCCGGTTGCCCTCCATGAGTCTGTCGAGGGCGTCGTCGGCGGTCGTGGGGCGGGGCCGGGCGGACCTCGGCTTCCCCGGGGCGGTGGACGCGGCGGAGGCGACGCCGGTCGTGGACGCGAGCACGGTGGCGGCGGTCGCCGTCAGGAAGGTGCGGCGGTTCGAGGGCAGCGGGCGGCGGGAGCTGGCGGGCACGGTGTGTCCTCAGGGCTGTGCGGACATGGGCGGTTCACGGTAGGAATGCGGCCATGTCGCACCGTTAAGCCTTGGCCATACCTTTGCTGAATCGGCGTCAGTTCATGACGTGTCCGATACGGGTTCTTGAACCGGCGCGGTCGCCGCCTGCGCCGGTATCGCATTGCGCCGCGCCACGAGCCAGTACAGCAGCGCCGGGACCGCGAGCCCCACGATCCAGGAGATGTCCGCACCGCCGAGCGGATCCACGAGCGGCCCGGTGTAGAAGTGCGTGGCCAGGAACGGGAGTTGGGCGAGGAGCCCGATGCCGTACACGGCCAGCGCGTCCCAGCGCCAGGCGCCGTACCGGCCCCGCGGGTCGAACAGGGCCGGGATGTCGTACCGCTCCTTGGAGATCAGGTAGTAGTCGACCAGGTTGATCGCCGACCACGGCGTGAAGAAGGTCAGCAGGAACAGCAGGAAGTCCTTGAACGACGTCAGGAAGCTGTCCTTGCCGAGCAGCGCGACCACCGTGCCCGCCACCATGATCAGCGCGATGTACGCCGCCCGGCCGCGCGGCGACAGCGCCTTCTGGGGGCGGAAGCCGCCGATGCTCGTCACCATCGACATGAACCCGCCGTAGGTGTTGAGGACGTTGATGGTCAGCTTGCCCAGCGCGATCACGAAGTAGAGGCAGGACGCCACCAGGCCGGTGCCGCCGAGCTCCACGACGTACTCGACCTGGTTGCCCATGAACGCGCCGCCCGCGCTCGCCGCCACGAGCACCCCGAACGTCATCGACCACTGCGCCCCGAGCGCCGACCCGGACAGCGTCCACCAGAACGTGGCGCGCCCCGACGTCGTACGCGGCAGATAGCGCGAGTAGTCCGCGACGTACGGGCCGAACGCCAGCTGCCACGACGCCGAGAGCGACACCGCGAGCAGGAACATCGGCAGGTCGAAGTGCGCGTCGGAGAGGAGGTCGGAGAGGTCCACGCGGTCCAGGAGGCGGATGCCGAGGCAGACGAACGCGAGCGCGCAGACCACGCTCGCCACCCGGCCGAGGGCGTGGATCACGCGGTAGCCGATCGCCGCCGTCACCCCGGTGACCGCGGCGAACAGGACGATGCCGGTGGTGTCGTCCGTGTGCGTCAGCTCGGCATGACGAGCAGCAGGGGTACGACGGCGCCGCGCACCCCGAACTGCGCCCGGGACTGGATCATCTGCGGCAGGCCCAGCTTCGGGCCCTGCGCGGAGTGCAGCGCCATCACCGCGCCGCCCAGTACGTTGCCGAGGACGAGCCCGGCGATCGACCACACCACGTCGCCGCCGAACACCACGGCGAGCGCGCCCGTGACGACCGCCGTGATCTGGAGGTTCGCCCCGAGCCAGAGCGTGAACTGGCTGAAGGCGGTGCCGTGCCGCTCGTCGTCGGGGACGACGTCGATCGAGCGGCGTTCCACGAGGGGCTTCGGTGACTCTGTCATGGTGATCGGGTCCTCGCCTTGCCCGGCTGTATATGGTCATGCAGAGTTCTTGGTGGCTGAATACTTTGTCAATGGTCCGGTAAGAAGTACGAGGCGACGGACCTGGGGGAGGGGTAGGGGTACGGCATGAGGAGTTCCGCATGAGGAGTCCCGCATGAGTGACAGTCCGGCGGCGCGGCTTCAGGTGCTCTTCGAGGGGCACCGGCTCACGCCGACCCAGCGGCGCATCGCCCACTGCATGGTGCGGCGCGCCGCCGACGCGCCCTTCCTGTCGAGCGTCGAGCTCGCCGAGCTCGCGGGCGTCAGCCAGCCGTCCGTCACCCGCTTCGCCGTCGCGCTCGGCTTCGACGGGTATCCGGCGCTGCGGCGGCACCTGCGGGACGTCGCGCCGGCCGAGGCGCCGGAAGACGCCGAGCTCAACGAGTACCAGCAGGCCGTCCAGGCCGAGATCGAGAACCTGCGGCACCTCGCCGACGTGCTCGCCGACCCCGAGCCGGTCGAGCGCGCCGGACGGCTGCTCGCCTCCTCGCGGCCCCTGCCCGTCCTCGGCCTGCGCGCCGCCGCGTCGCAGGCCTACGGGTTCTCCTACTTCGCCGCCAAGGTCCACCCCGATGTGCGGCTGCTCGACGAGGGCGGCTCCATGCTGACCGACCGGGTCGACGCGGCGGTGCGGGCCGGGGCGAGCGTGCTGCTGTGCTTCGCGCTGCCGCGGCATCCTCGGGAGGTCGTGGACGCGCTGGCGTATGCGCGGGGGGTGGGGCTCACCGTCGTGACGGTGGCGGACTCGGCGTTCGCTCCTGTCGCGGCGCACTCCGATCTGCTGCTGCCTGCCGCGGTGGGGACGGGGCTGGCCTTCGACACCGCTTGCGCCCCCATGCTGCTGGGGCGGGCCCTTCTCGAGGCCATGTGTGATGCGGTGCCTGAGGCGCAGGCGCGGCTTGAGGAGTTCGATGTGGGGGCGGCGGAGCGGGGGCTGTTCGTCGAGTAACTCCTCCCGCCCGCCCGCCCTTTCCTGTGGCCGCGGCCCCAGCCCCCGCGTACGGATGGGGCTTTGCCCCTTTCCCCCTTATCGGCGCTTCGTGCCTCGCCCTCAGACGCCGGGCGGGCTGACATCAGCCCGCCCGGGCGCTATGCCTCTTCCCGCATGCGCAGCACCAACCTGTTCACCGCCCACAGCGCGATGCCGATCGCTACCAGTACGCCCGCGCGGATGTAGACGTCTGCGGGGCGGTCCGCCAGCGGGCTGGCGAGGATGAGGGCCGTGATGGCGCCCAGGACGGGCAGGGCCGTGGGGGTGCGGAAGTGGTCGTGGTCGACGGGGTCGCGGCGCAGGACCAGGACCGCGACGTTGACCACGGCGAAGACGCACAGGAGGAGGAACGCCGTGGTGTCGCCGAGGCCTTCGATCTCGCCGGTGGAGACGAGGCCGACGGCGAGGAGGGTCACGAAGGCGATGCCCACGATGGGCGTGCGGCGGCGCGCCAGGACGCGGCCCATCGCGCGCGGCAGGATGCGTTCGTTGGCCATGCCGTAGCAGAGCCGGGACGCCATCATGATGTTGATGAGCGCGGAGTTGGTGACCGCGAACAGGGCGATCACGGCGAAGAGTTTGTGGGGGAAGTCGACCCCGCCCGCCTTGACGACTTCGAGGAGCGGGCCGCTGGAGCCCTCCAGGGTCCTGTGGTCCACCAGGAGGGAGGAGACCAGGGCCACCAGGACGTAGATCGTGCCGGTCACGGCCACGCCGATGAAGATCGCCCGCGGGAACGTGCGCTGCGGGTCCTTCGTCTCCTCGGCCATGTTCACCGAGTCCTCGAAGCCGACGAAGGCGAAGAAGCCGAGGGCCGTGGCGCCGAGTACGCCGGTGAGCAGGGCGTAGCCGCTGCCGTCCGTCTCGAACTCGGTGAGGCGTGACGGTTCTCCGTCGCCGGTGAGGACCGCCCACGCGCCGATGCCGAGGATGATGAGGAGGCCGGTCAGCTCGACCAGGGTCAGGACGACGTTCGTCTTCACGGACTCCGACACGCCGCGCAGGTTCAGCGCGGCGAGGGCCAGGATGAAGACGATCGCGATCAGCGTCGGCGGCAGCGCGTCGTCGGTCAGCTCGCCCAGGTAGTCACCGCTGAACGCGCGGGCCGCGGCGCTCGCCGACGACAGGCCCGAGCACATCACCATGAACGCGATGATGAAGGTCAGGAAGGGGACCTTGAAGGCCTTTTGGGTGTAGAGGGCCGCGCCCGCCGCCTTCGGGTACTTGCCGACCAGCTCCACGTACGACGCGGCCGTCAGGATCGCCACCACGAAGCCGATCAGGAACGGCACCCACAGCGCGCCGCCCACCTTCCCCGCGACCTTGCCGGTGGTGGCGTAGATGCCGGTGCCGAGGATGTCGCCGATCACGAAGAGGATGAGCAGTTTGGGGCCGAGCACGCGGCGCAGGCCGGGTTCCTCGGCGGGTGAGGATGCGGTCGAGCTGCTCGTTCCGGACGTCGTCACAGGAGCCTCCCCCGAGAACAGGACTGCCGAGCTACCGAGAAGGATCTTCTGCCCGCACCGGGCCCCGACGATGCGGGAGTTGAGCAACCTCAGAGGGTGAGATCGGCTCGTTCGTCAGGGGCGTACGGGTTCGTTCAGAGGGCGCGCAGTGCGTCCCGCTCCGCTCCGCCCGCCTCCGCCACGATCTCGTCGACGGTCTGCGCCGCCCGGACGAGCGAGAACCGCACCTCGCCGTCGGCGCCCGCGGCGTAGCCGTGGATCGCGGGCCGGGGCAGGCTGTTGTACGAGTAGTGCTGCGCGAAGTAGTACGCGCCGGTGTCGAGCGCCGCCACGTGGTCGCCCGCTTCGAGCGGCGGCAGCGGGTGGTTCTCGGCCAGCAGGTCGCCCGCGAAGCACGCCGGGCCCGCGACGTCCTGGCCGAAGGACGCCCCCTGCTTGGGCCTGCCCTTCGCGTCGTAGGCGGCGATCCTGAGCGGCCAGGACTCCGGCGCGTACACCGTGCGGGTCGCCACCTGCACGCCCGCGTGCGTCAGCGCGACCGTGCGGCCGCCCGCCGACTTCACGTACTCGACCCGCGCGAGGACCGCCCCGTGCTTGGCGAGCAGTGAGCGGCCGAACTCGGTGACCAGGCCGTAGCGCCCGTCGAGCAGCCCCGGCACGCGCGCGTGCAGCAGGCGCGCGTACGCGGCGTGCGTCGGACTCTCCTCGTCCGAGCCGAAGTTGACGGGCAGGCCGCCGCCGATGTCGATCGTGTCGACCTGGCGGCGGCCCACCCGTTCGTTGATCTCCTCGGCCAGTTCGTACGTCGCCGCGACGCCCTGGACCAGGAGGTCGAGGGGCATGCCCTGCGAGCCGGAGTGCGCGTGCAGCCGGGTCAGCCACGGCCGGTCCAGATACGCCTGGACGACCCACTCCCGCGCTCCCTCGTCCCGCAGCGGCACGCCGAACTTGGAGGTCGCGGTCGCGGTGGAGAGCGCGCTGATGGCGCCGCCGCCCACCTGCGGGTTCACGCGGATGCCCACGGGGGAGGCGGTCGGGGCCGAGCGGACGAGGGCGTCGATGCGGTCCAGTTCCTGCGGGTTGTCGGCGTTGACGGCGATGCCGAGGGCGAGGGCCTCGCGGAGTTCGGCGGGGGTCTTGGCGGGCGAGTCGAGGACGGTCCGCGCGGGCCGCACCCCGGCCGCGCGGGCCAGGGCGAGCTCGCCGGGGCTCGCCACCTCCGCGCCGATCCCCGCGTCGTGGAGCAGCCGCACCACCGGCACCAGGGGCGTCGCCTTCACGGCGAAGGCGTGCAGGACGGGCGTGCCGGGCGCGGTCACCGCGTCGAAGGCGGCGCGCAGGGCGGCGGCGGACGCGCGGATGCCGGTGACGTCGAGGAGGCCGACGAGCGGCGCGTCCGGGCCGACGAGCCCTTGGTCGACGGCGGCGCGGACGGCTTGGTCGCGTCGGGCGGCGGCTTCCGCGCCCCGGGCGCTGTCGGCGAGGGCTTCCGCGGCCCGGGCACTGATGTCGAGGGCTTCCGTGCCCCGGGTGCTGTCGTCGAGATCGTCGAGGCTCATGGGACCCAGGCAATCACCCGGGCGCCGCGCCCGCTGGCCGTACGCCGCTATTGACTAGCTCTATTCACAGATCCAGGATGTGAATAACAAGGTCACAGAAGGTCACAACAGGAGGAGGCACCCGCCATGTCAGGACCCCGCCCCGTACGAGCCCCGCGCGGCACCGAACTGAGCGCCCTGGGATGGCAGCAGGAGGCCGCCCTGCGGATGCTCCAGAACAACCTCGACCCGGAGGTCGCCGAGCACCCCGACAAGCTCGTCGTCTACGGCGGCACCGGCAAGGCGGCCCGCGACTGGCGCTCCTTCGACGCCATGGTGCGCACCCTGCGGACCCTGAAGCAGGACGAGACGATGCTCGTCCAGTCGGGCCGCCCCGTCGGCGTCATGCAGACCCACGAGTGGGCTCCGCGCGTCCTGATCGCCAACTCCAACCTGGTCGGGGACTGGGCGAACTGGGAGGAGTTCCGCCGCCTCGAGGCCCTCGGCCTCACCATGTACGGCCAGATGACCGCCGGCTCCTGGATCTACATCGGCACGCAGGGCATCCTCCAGGGCACGTACGAGACGTTCGCCGCCGTCGCCGCGAAGAAGTTCAACGGCACGCTCGCGGGGACGATCACCCTCACCGCCGGGCTCGGCGGCATGGGCGGCGCCCAGCCGCTCGCCGTCACCATGAACGACGGCGTCGCGATCTGTATCGACGTCGACCCGCGCGCCATCGAGCGCCGCATCGAGCACCGGTACCTGGACGTGAAGGCGGACTCCCTGGAGCACGCGCTCCAGCTCGCCGTCGAGGCCCGCGACGCCCGCCGCCCCCTCTCCATCGGCCTGCTCGGCAACGCGGCGGAGCTGCTTCCGCGCATGCTCGCCGAGGGCGCGCCGGTCGACATCGTGACGGACCAGACGTCCGCCCACGACCCCCTCGCCTACCTCCCGGTCGGCGTCGACTTCGACGACATGCAGACGCTCGCCGAGAAGGACCCGGCGGGCTTCACCACCCGCGCCCGCGAGTCCATGGCCCGGCACGTCGAGGCCATGGTCGGCTTCATGGACGCGGGCGCCGAGGTCTTCGACTACGGCAACTCCATCCGCGGCGAGGCCCAGCTCGCGGGCTACGACCGGGCGTTCGCGTTCCCCGGCTTCGTCCCCGCCTACATCCGTCCGCTCTTCTGCGAGGGCAAGGGCCCCTTCCGCTGGGCGGCCCTGTCCGGCGAGGCCTCCGACATCCACAAGACCGACAAGGCGATCCTCGACCTCTTCCCGGAGAACGAGTCCCTGCACCGCTGGATCAAGATGGCCGGCGAGCGCGTCCACTTCCAGGGCCTCCCCGCCCGCATCTGCTGGCTCGGCTACGGCGAGCGCGACCGCGCCGGCGAGCGCTTCAACGACATGGTGGCCTCCGGCGAGCTCCAGGCCCCCCTCGCCATCGGCCGCGACCACCTCGACTGCGGCTCCGTCGCGTCCCCGTACCGCGAGACGGAGGGCATGCGCGACGGCTCCGACGCGATCGCCGACTGGCCGCTCCTGAACGCCATGGTGAACGTCGCCTCCGGCGCGTCCTGGGTCTCCCTCCACCACGGCGGCGGCGTCGGCATGGGCCGCTCCCTCCACGCGGGCCAGGTCACGGTCGCCGACGGCACGAAGCTCGGCGGCGAGAAGATCCGCCGGGTGCTCACGAACGACCCCGGGATGGGGGTCATCCGGCATGTGGATGCCGGGTACGAGACCGCTGACGCGGTGGCCTCGGAGCGGGGCGTCCGTGTCCCGATGCGGGAGGGCCAGTGAGCGCGCCGCAGGAGGGAATCTCCCCCAACCCGCCCCGTCCCGAGCCGGGGGCTCCGCCCCCGGACCCCCGCTCCTCAAACGCCGGAGGGGC
>NZ_JBHYJH010000102.1:0-34513 GCF_042740445.1 Streptomyces sp. NPDC059003
CAGGCAGAGGGCGGCCCCATTCCCGTACAGAAACAGCGTCAGCGCGACCGCTTGGCCAGCCGCTCGACGTCCAGGAGGATCACCGCGCGGGCCTCCAGGCGCAGCCACCCGCGGCCCGCGAAGTCCGCGAGGGCCTTGTTGACCGTCTCGCGGGAGGCGCCGACCAGCTGGGCGAGCTCTTCCTGCGTGAGGTCGTGCACCACGTGGATGCCCTCTTCGGACTGCACGCCGAAGCGGCGCGACAGGTCGAGCAGCGCGCGGGCGACACGGCCGGGCACGTCGGAGAAGACCAGGTCGGACATCTGGTCGTTGGTCTTGCGCAGGCGCCGGGCGACGGCGCGCAGGAGCGCGGCGGCCACCTCGGGGCGGGCGTTCAGCCAGGGCTGGAGGTCGCCGTGGCCGAGGCCGAGCAGCTTGACCTCGGTGAGGGCGGAAGCCGTGGCCGTGCGCGGGCCCGGGTCGAACAGCGACAGCTCGCCGATGAGCTCGCCGGGGCCGAGCACCGCGAGCATGTTCTCGCGCCCGTCCGGGGACGTGCGGTGGAGCTTCACCTTGCCCTCGGTGACCACGTACAGGCGGTCTCCGGGGTCGCCCTCATGGAAAAGCGCGTCTCCGCGCGCGAGCGTCACCTCACTCATGGAGGCGCGGAGCTCCGCGGCCTGCTCGTCATCGAGCGCCGCGAAGAGCGGGGCGCGCCGCAGAACGTCGTCCACGAGTTCTCTCCTTGTCGACCTGCATCAGGGGACCGTGCCCCCAGTTTGCCGGACGGTTCAAACAGTGTGATCAGTCACTCAAGTCTGCCGCACTTGTGTCGGAGGCAATGCGGAAGGGGGCCAATTGGGGGCCGATCCGGGGGACCGGCGGCGGACACGGACGTCCGGTCGTGAGCCGGACAGCCGCTCTGCGGCCCGTGAGAACACAGGCCACGGCGGCGGCGGGCGCGGTCGCCCAGGACGATTCTGCTGTGGGCGAACACGCTTCCGCCACCCCTGGAAATCGGGCAAAACGGTCACTTTGCGGGTGCGGGGCAGGCTTGAAGGGGGTGCGTGGCGCTCGTACGGCGGGTGCCTGAGGGGTGTGCGCCGGGTGTACGGAGAGCGCGTGACGGGACGCGCGCCGGGAGGTCGGATCGGGTGCGGGCCGGGGAGCGCCGGGCGCGTGCCCGGCGCCGTGCACGGCGCGGTGACAAGTGCGTATCCCGGCCGTCCGTGTCAGTGGCGGCCCGTACGCTGACGGCATGGCGAAACGAGGCGCTGCACAGGCCGCGAGGCCGACTGCCAAGAGGGTGACGAAGCGTGCCGACGACGCGGCGGGGACGGCGCCTGCGGGGGAGGAGAAGCCGGTGAAGAAGCCAGCTGCGAAGACCGCCGCCGGGAAGACCACCACCGCGAGTGGGAAGACCACGGCCGCGAGATCCGCCGCCAAGAAGACGGCCCCTGCCAAGGCGGCCGCCAAGGCCCCGGCAACCCGCACGGCCCTCGTGCGCCAGGCCCGCCGGATCAACCGCGAGCTCGCGGAGGTCTACTCGTACGCGCACCCGGAGCTGGACTTCGAGAACCCCTTCCAGCTGCTCGTCGCCACGGTCCTGTCGGCGCAGACGACGGACCTGAGGGTGAACCAGACGACGCCCGCGCTCTTCGCGGCGTACCCGACCCCGGAGGACCTCGCCGCCGCGAACCCCGAAGAGGTCGAGGAGCTGATCCGTCCGACGGGCTTCTTCCGCGCCAAGACGCGGTCGATCATGGGCCTGTCGGCGGCCCTCCGGGACGACTTCGGCGGTGAGGTGCCCGGTCGCCTGGAGGACCTGGTGAAGCTGCCGGGCGTGGGCCGCAAGACCGCGTTCGTGGTCCTCGGCAACGCCTTCGGCGTACCGGGCATCACCGTGGACACGCACTTCGGCCGCCTCGTACGCCGCTGGAAGTGGACGGACGAGACGGATCCGGACAAGGTCGAGGCCGCCGTGGGCGCGCTGTTCCCGAAGAGCGAGTGGACGATGCTCTCGCACCGGGTGATCTTCCACGGCCGCCGCATCTGCCACTCCCGCAAGCCCGCCTGCGGCGCCTGCCCGATCGCCCCCCTGTGCCCGTCGTACGGGGAGGGCGAGACGGACCCGGAGAAGGCCAGGAAGCTCCTGAAGTACGAGATGGGGGGCATGCCGGGACAGCGCCTCAAGCCCCCGCCGGACTACCCGGGCAAGCCCGCGCGACCGCTCGGCGCCGCCGGGTGAGCGTGGAACCATCCACGGGACCAGTGGCGTTGTGCAGGGAGGGACGGGGGTGCCGATGACGCACGCGAGTGACATGCACACAGGCGATATGCACCAGGGCGATACGCATCAGGGCAATCCGCGCTCAGGTGATCCGCGCCCAGGTGATCCGCGCACGGGCGATCCGCGCAGGAGCGACGGCGCCTCGCACCAAGGAGCCGGCCGGGCGGTGGACGCCGCCGGCCCCACTAAGGAGACCGCACCCCCCGTGACCTCCCGCCTCAACAGCCACATCGCCCTCAGCACCGAAGGCCTGCCCGAGTGGCTGACCCCGGTGGTCCGCGCCGTCGCCACCGTCAAGCCCGACCAGCTCAGCAGATTCCTGCCGCCGAAGGACGGGGCCGGGCGGCAGTCCGCCGTGCTCGTGCTCTTCGGAGAGGGCGAGCGCGGCCCCGAGCTGCTGCTCATGGAGCGCGCCAGCTCCCTGCGGTCGCACGCGGGGCAGCCGTCGTTCCCGGGCGGCGCCCTCGACCCGGAGGACGGGGATCCGCACGCGGAAGGACCGCTGCGGGCCGCGCTGCGGGAGGCCGAGGAGGAGACCGGCCTCGACCCCCGGGGCGTCCAGCTCTTCGGAGTGCTGCCGAGCCTGTTCATCCCCGTGAGCGACTTCGTCGTGACGCCCGTGCTCGGCTGGTGGCGTGCGCCGAGCCCCGTCCGCGTCGTCGACCCGGCCGAGACGGCCCGCGTGTTCACGGTCCCCGTGGCCGATCTCACGGACCCGGAGAACCGCGCGATGGCGGTGCACCCTCGCGGTCACCAGGGCCCCGCGTTCCTCGTCGAATCCGCCCTGGTCTGGGGATTCACGGCCGGCCTCATCGACCGGATCCTGCACTACGCCGGCTGGGAGCGCCCGTGGGACAGGGACCGCCAGGTCCCACTCGACTGGGGCTCATGACAAGGTTGCGGTGACCGGAGCCGTGCGTGCCGCGGCGACCGTGACGCGAGCAGGACGGGGAATGATGCGAGGCGAGGGCTGAATCGGTGAACGTGCTGGACATCCTGCTGCTGCTCGCCGCGGTGTGGTTCGCGATCGTCGGGTACCGGCAGGGTTTCGTCGTCGGCATCCTCTCGGTGATCGGCTTCCTCGGCGGCGGCCTCGTCGCGGTGTATCTCCTGCCCGTCGTGTGGGACGCCATGACCGACGAGACCACGAAGGTCAGCACGACCGCGGCCGTCGTCGCCGTCGTGGTCGTGATCGTCTGCGCGTCCGTGGGCCAGGCCTTCACCACGCACCTGGGCAACAAGCTGCGCCGGTACATCACCTGGCAGCCCGCGAGAGCCCTGGACGCCACCGGCGGCGCCCTGGTGAACGTGGTCGCGATGCTCCTGGTCGCCTGGCTGATCGGCTCCCTCCTCGCGGGCACGACGCTGCCGACGCTCGGCAAGGAGGTCCGCACCTCCAAGGTGCTGCTCGGCGTCGACCGCGCCCTGCCGGGCCAGGCCGACACCTGGTTCACGGACTTCTCCTCGGTCCTCGCGCGCAACGGCTTCCCGCAGGTCTTCAGCCCGTTCTCGAACGAGCCCATCAAGGAGGTCGCGCCCCCGGACCCGAAGCTCGCCCGCAGCAAGGTCGCCGTCACCGCCAAGCGCTCCATCGTGAAGGTCAGCGGCGACGCGCACAGCTGCGGCAAGGCCCTCGAAGGCACCGGCTTCGTGTTCGCCCCGCGCCGGGTCATGACGAACGCCCACGTGGTCGGCGGCGTCGACGAGCCCAAGGTGCAGATAGGCGGTGAGGCCGAGAAGTACGACGCGAAGGTCGTGCTCTACGACTGGGAGCGCGACATCGCCGTACTCGACGTGCCCAGCCTGCCCGCGCCCGCGCTGAAGTTCGCCACGGGCGACGCGGCGAGCGGCAACAGCGCCATCGTGGCGGGCTTCCCCGAGGACGGCCCCTACGACGTCCGCCCCGCGCGCGTGCGCGGCCGCATCACGGCCAAGGGCCCGGACATCTACCACCGCGGCACGGTCCGCCGCGATGTGTACTCGCTGTACGCGACGGTCCGTCAGGGCAACTCCGGCGGCCCGCTGCTCACCCCGGACGGCAAGGTCTACGGCGTCGTGTTCGCCAAGTCGCTCGACGACCCGGACACGGGGTACGCCCTGACGGCGGACGAGGTACGCGAGGACATCGACCGCGGCCGCACCGCGGGCCAGGAGGTAGACAGCCAAGGCTGCGCACTCTGAAGGAGCGCCCCGAAGGGGCGCGGGGAACTGCGCGACCAGCCACGACGGACCCGCAGACGAACCAAGGAACGTCCGGCGGAACGCCTAATCGCGCGTATGCCGCAGCCGCGCCGACACCCACCGGGCCCGCCGCCGCAGGATGCGGGGGATGCCGATGGCCTGCGCGGATGCCGAGTGCTCCGGGTGGCCCTGTTCGCGCGGGTCGCCACCCAACTCGTGGCCGTTCACCACGGTGGCTGCCCGGCGCTTGCGTGCTACGTCACTGTAGTCGTGCGTCCAGCCCATACCCGGACGTGTGCCCGTGCCTCAAGGTCGGTAACCGCGCACAGGGGCCCCAATTGGCCTATGCGCCGGGCAATTGGCGTTCGTAGGACAGGCGTTCCCGGCCGTTCGCGGCCGGTTCCCTGGAGGCTTTCCCGAGCGCCTTCCAGCGGCTCCCTGGAGGCCCCGCTCAGCGGTCCGGCTCAGCGGTCCGGCTCGGGGTCCTTGAGCCAGCCCACGAGCTCGTTGGAGAAGGCCACCGGGTCCTCCTCGTGGGGGAAGTGCCCGAGCCCGTCGAAGAGCCGCCAGCGGTAGGGCGCCTCGACGTACTCGCCGGATCCCGCCGCGCTGCGCGTGCGCAGGACCGGGTCGAGGGAGCCGTGCACATGCAGCGTCGGCACCCGCACCGGCCGCTTCATGCGCCGGTTGAACTGGATGCCGTCGGGCCGCGCGATCGACCGCACCATCCAGCGGTAGGGCTCGATCGAGCAGTGCGCCGTGGACGGGATGCACATGGCGCGGCGGTACGTCTCCACGGCGTCGTCGTCCGGCAGGCGCGGCCCCGACCAGTCCCGCACCAGACGGCCCACCAGGGCGCCGTCGTCCGCGACGAGCTGACGCTCCGGCAGCCACGGCCGCTGGAAGCCCCACACATAGGACCCGGCCGCGGTCTGCTTCATGTCGCGCAGCATCGCCGCCCGCCAGCGCCGCGGGTGCGGCATGGAGGACACGGCGAGGCGGCGCACCAGCTTGGGCCGCATCACGGCCGCCGTCCACGCCAGGTAGCCGCCCAGGTCGTGTCCGACGAGCGCGGCGTCGGGCTCGCCGAGGCTGCGGACGACGCCGGTGATGTCGAGGGCGAGGTTGGCCGGATCGTAGCCGCGCGGTGTGCGGTCGCTGCCGCCGACGCCGCGCAGGTCCATCGCCACCGCGCGGAAGCCCGCGTCGGCGAGCGCGACCAGCTGGTGCCGCCAGGTCCACCAGAACTGCGGGAAGCCGTGCAGCAACAGCACGAGCGGCCCCTCGCCCATCTCCGCGATGTGGAAGCGGGCGCCGTTGGCGGCGACGTCCCGGTGCGTCCAGGGGCCCTCGACGCGTACGACCGAGGGCGTCGGCGTCGGCGTGGTCGATGGCTGGGGGGAATCGGCGGGGTCCGTCATGAAGTCGAGCGTGCCACAGCGCCGGCCCGCTCACCGGCCTCCAGCTCAACGGCACCCGTGGGGCTCACGGCGCGGGGATGCGGCTTGACGTTCGACAGGACGGCGGCGGTCTCCTTGGCCGCGGCGGCCGCCTTCTGCGGGCCCTTGCCCTTCGCCGCCTTCTTCGCGAAGATCACGCCGATCCAGGCGAGCACCCCGGCCACCAGGACGTTCGCGGCGAAGGAGAGCACGAAGCAGATGGCCAGGTTCCAGCCGCTCCAGGTGCGGATGCCGTAGGCGAGGGCGAAGCTCAGCATCGGCAGCGAGAAGACGAGCACGGAGATGGCCGCGATGAACGCGGCACTGCCGATCGCGCCGCGCTTGACGTCCTGCGTCACCTGGGCCTTGACCAGCGCGATCTCGTCGTGCACCAGCTCCGACATCTCTTTGCTCGCCGCGGAGACGAGCTGGCCGAGGCTGCGTTCGGTGCCGACGGGAACGTCGGGTGCGCTGCTCATCGCGTACTCCTCTTTTCTCTGACTGTCTCTCCGGCCACTCCCCGGCCGCTCTCCGACTGCCCTGCGACAGTCTTCGACAGCGGGTTCTCCGACCGTTGGTCTTCTCGCTTCTGGTCAGATCATGCCGGACCGTGGCTCCCGTCGCTCGCCCCGGCCGACAGTTGCGCAAGCCTGCGGTGCTCGGCGGCCTTCTTCTCGTAGATCTCCGCCATGCGCAGGTGGTAGTCCGGATTGTCCTGCTCGTAGATGTCGGGGATGCCGTCGAGGTCGTCGTCGCGGTCCTCGTCGTCGCACATCCTGCGGTATTTGACGTTACGTATCTTCAGGAGGATTCCGGACAGAACGGCCGCCGTCAGGGAGCCGATCAGGACGGCCGCCTTGATCTCGTCGGTGAGGGCCGGGTCGTCGCTGAAGGCGAGCTCGCCGATGAGCAGGGACACGGTGAAGCCGATGCCGGCGAGCGAGGCGACCGCGAAGACGTCCGGCCAGGCCAGGTCCTCGTTCAGCTCGGCCCGGGTGAAGCGCGCGGCGAGCCACGTACCGCCGAAGATGCCGACCGCCTTGCCGACCACGAGGCCGAGCACCACGCCCAGCGTCTCGGGCTGCGTGAAGACGTCGCCGAGCGCGCCGCCGGAGACGGCCACACCGGCGCTGAGCAGCGCGAACAGCGGCACCGCGAGGCCCGCCGAGATCGGGCGCACCAGGTGCTCGATGTGCTCACCGGGGGAGTGCTGCTCGCCCTCCTCCTTGTGGCAGCGCAGCATCAGGCCCATGGCGACGCCGGCGATGGTGGCGTGGACGCCGCTGTTGTACATCAGGCCCCAGATGACGGCGGCGAGCGGCAGGTAGATGTACCAGCCGCGTACGCCCTTGCGCAGCAGGAGCCAGAAGACGGCGAGGCCGAGGACCGCGCCGCCGAGCGCGGCGAAGTTCAGGTCGCTGGTGAAGAAGATCGCGATGATCATGATCGCGAAGAGGTCGTCGACGACGGCGAGCGTGAGCAGGAAGGCGCGCAGGGCCGACGGCAGCGAGGTGCCGATCACCGCGAGGACCGCGAGCGCGAAGGCGATGTCGGTCGCGGTCGGCACGGCCCAGCCGTTCGTGGAGCCGCCGCCGAGGGTGTTGACCAGGGTGTAGACGAGCGCGGGCACGGCCATGCCGCAGATCGCGGCGATGACGGGCAGCGCGGCCGCCTTCGGGTCGCGCAGATCGCCCGCGACCAGCTCGCGCTTGAGCTCGATCCCGGCGACGAAGAAGAAGACGGCGAGCAGTCCGTCGGCCGCCCAGTGCTGGAGCGACAGGTCGAGGCCGAGCGAGCCGGGGCCGAGGTGGAAGTCCCGTACGCTCTCGTAGCTCTCCTTGAGCGGGGTGTTCGCCCAGACCAGCGCGGCGATGGCGGCGACGAGGAGCAGGACGCCGCCGACGGTCTCGGTGCGCAGCGCGTCCGCGACGAAGGTGCGCTCGGGCAGGGAGAGGCGTCCGAGGACTTTCCGCTTGGTGGTGCTGGGCGCGGCCACGAGTGTCGACCTCCGGTCGGGTAGGCAGGACTGAGCACATGCCGACCAGACTTCCCGGCGCACCTGGGTGTTTCTTATCGCGTTGTTGACGTTGATCCTTAGCTTACCTAACCGTGCGCCCGGACGTATCCGGCGAACTTCACTCTAAGCACAAAAGAGGCACCCAGCGCGGGTGGCGCTGGGTGCCTCTTGGCGGGTTCCGGAACGGTGCCGGAAGGGTGCTGGAAGGGCTCAGTCCTCGCTCGGCGCGGCCGGCAGCTTGGACTGGATGAGGTCCATCACGGACGAGTCCGTGAGCGTCGTGACGTCTCCGAGCTGGCGGTTCTCCGCCACGTCCCGCAGGAGGCGCCGCATGATCTTCCCGGACCGGGTCTTCGGCAGCTCCGCGACCGGCAGGATCCGCTTCGGCTTGGCGATCGGGCCGAGCGCGGAGCCCACGTGGTTGCGCAGCTCGCCGACCAGGTCCGCGGTCTCCGACGCCGAACCCCGCAGGATCACGAAGGCCACGATGGCCTGCCCGGTGGTCTCGTCGGCGGCACCGACGACGGCCGCCTCCGCCACGGACGGGTGCGAGACGAGCGCCGACTCGACCTCCGTGGTCGAGATGTTGTGCCCGGACACGAGCATCACGTCGTCCACCCGGCCGAGCAGCCAGATGTCGCCGTCGTCGTCCTTCTTGGCGCCGTCACCGGCGAAGTACTTGCCCTCGAAGCGCGACCAGTAGGTGTCGATGAACCGCTGGTCGTCGCCCCAGATGGTGCGCAGCATCGACGGCCACGGCTCGGTGAGGACCAGGTAGCCGCCGCCCCCGTCGGGCACCTCCCGGGCCTCGTCGTCGACGACGGTCGCGGAGATCCCGGGCAGCGCGCGCTGCGCCGAGCCCGGCTTGGTCTCCGTGACGCCCGGCAGCGGGGAGATCATCATCGCGCCGGTCTCGGTCTGCCACCAGGTGTCCACGATGGGGCAGTTGTCGCCGCCGATGTGCTTGCGGTACCAGACCCACGCCTCGGGGTTGATCGGCTCGCCGACCGACCCGAGCACCCGCAGGCTGCTGAGGTCGAACTTGGCGGGGATGTCGTCGCCCCACTTCATGAACGTACGGATGGCCGTGGGCGCCGTGTACAGGATCGTCACCCCGTACTTCTGGACGATCTCCCAGAAGCGGCCCTGGTGCGGGGTGTCGGGCGTGCCCTCGTAGATCACCTGCGTCGCGCCGTTCGCCAGCGGGCCGTACGTGATGTACGAGTGGCCCGTGACCCAGCCGATGTCGGCCGTGCACCAGTAGACGTCGGTCTCGGGCTTCAGGTCGAAGACGGCGTGGTGGGTGTACGCCGCCTGCGTCAGATAGCCGCCGGAGGTGTGCAGGATGCCCTTCGGCTTACCCGTCGTGCCGGACGTGTAGAGGATGAACAGCGGGTGCTCGGCCTCGAACGCCTCCGGCGTGTGCTCCGGGGACTGCTTGCCGACGACGTCGTGCCACCACAGGTCGCGGCCCTCCGTCCAGGCCACGTCCTGCTCGGTGCGGCGTACGACGATGACCTTCTCGACGCCCTGGACGTCCTCGCGGCCGAGCGCGTCGTCGACGGCGGGCTTGAGGGCGGACGGCTTGCCGCGGCGGTAGCCGCCGTCGGCGGTGATGACGAGCTTGGCGTCCGCGTCCTTGATGCGCGCGGCGATGGCGTCCGCCGAGAAGCCGCCGAAGACGACGGAGTGCGCGGCGCCGATGCGGGCGCACGCCAGCATCGCCACGACCGCCTCGGGGATCATCGGCAGATAGACCGCGACCCGGTCCCCCTTGCCGACGCCGAGCTCCGTGAGCGCGTTGGCGGCGCGGCTCACCTCGTCCTTGAGCTCGGCGTAGGTGATGGCCCGGCTGTCTCCGGGCTCCCCCTCGAAGTGGATGGCCACGCGGTCGCCGTTGCCCGCCTCGACGTGGCGGTCGACGCAGTTGTACGCGACGTTCAGAGTGCCGTCCTTGAACCACTTGGCGAACGGCGGGTTCGTCCAGTCGAGCGTCTCGGTCGGTTCGGTGGCCCAGGTCAGCCGACGGGCCTGCGCGGCCCAGAAGCCGAGCCTGTCAGCCTTGGCCTGTTCATACGCCTCCGCCGTGACGTTGGCGTGCGCCGCCAGGTCGGCCGGCGGCGCGAACCTGCGGTCCTCCTTGAGCAGGTTGGCCAGGCTTTCGTTGCTCACGACATCTCCCTTTCCCAGGGTGTCCGTTGTGTCCCAAGCCACAGCTCATCAGACACTCGGCCCCGGTGACAAGGGCTTGCCGATAATTGGTTTAGACCTCTACCTGATGGGCGGGTGTGACCTGGCTGAAGACGTCGTCCGGTACCCCGCGCGCGGGCGCGCCGCCTGGGCTGTCGGCGCCTTTTGTGCTGGTGGCGCGGTCCGGGTACGCGGGGCGCGCCGGACTCCGGTGCTCGCCTTCGCTCAGCAGATACGCCTGTGCCTCGCCGACGTGGAAGTACATCCCGTGCAGTTCGAGGGAGCCCTCGGCGAGCCGCCGCGCGACCGCCTCGTGGGCCCGCAGATGCTCCAGCTGCTGCACGACGTTCGTCAGGCACAGCTGCTCGACGGCGTCGGCGGGCTCCCGCCCGGCGAGACGAGGCGCGAGCCGGTCGGTCCGGTCGGTCCGGTCGGCCGGAGTGGCCCGGGTGGTGGTGCCGTATCCGGCCATCCGCTCCAGGCTCGGAAGGCCGTGCCGCAGCCACCGCTTCAGCGGCGTCTGCGCGCCGGACGGCGGCGAGTTGAGCAGCGCCTGCATGGCGCCGCACCCCGAATGCCCGCACACGGTGATGGACGTGACCTTCAGGACGTCCACCGCGTACTCGATCGCCGCCGCGACCGAGTCGTCGCCGCTCTCGGCGCCGGGCAGCGGCACCAGATTGCCCACGTTGCGTACGACGAAGAGGTCGCCGGGGCCGCTCGACGTGATCATCGAGGTGACCACGCGGGAGTCGGCGCAGGTCAGGAACAGCTGCGCGGGCCGCTGCCCTTCCCGCGCGAGCCGGGCCAGTTCGTCGCGCACATGCGGCGCCGTGTTCTGCTGGAAGGCGCTGATGCCGCGGGCCAGTTGGTGCCCGCCGCCCTGCCTCGCGCCGTCCTGGTCGTCCGTCCGGTGGTGCGGTGCGTCGTGGGGGCGCTCGCAGTGGTGGTTGCGCCAGGGGGTCCAGGGCTTGCAGTGGCAGTGGGCCGGGCCCGCGGGTTCGGTCATGGGCTGGCCGCCGCGCCCGGTGAGCTCGACCGTGCCGCCCTGCGCGATGTGCGCGTCCTGCCAGCTGTGCAGCGTCTCGTACGCCGCGTGGTCCATGAAGGAGCCGTCCAGCTCCACGACGGCGTCGGCGCCGTGGGGCACATGGTGCAGGATGCGGGTGAGCCGGGGCACGGCGAGGAACGTCAACTGCCCCCGGACGTGGATGTGATGCGTTCCCCCTTCCTCTTCGGTGTGGGTGATGCGGGTGCGGGCCAGGCGGTGCAGGGCCACGGCCACGGCGACCGCGACGCCGAGGGCCACGCCTTCCAGGACGCCGAGCACGACCACGCCGAGGGTGGTGACGGCGTAGACGAGGATCTCGCGGTGGCGCGTGACCGTACGGATGTGGTTGAGGCTGACCATCTGGATGCCGACGGCCATGACGAGGGCGGCGAGCGCGGAGAGCGGGATCAGCTCCAGGATGGGCACGAGGAGCAGGGCGGCTACTACTACCCAAACGCCGTGCAGCATCGTGGAGTTCCTGCTGACCGCGCCCGCGTGGACATTGGCGGAGCTGCGCACCGCAACCCCGGCGACCGGCAGCCCGCCGAGCACTCCGGAGACGATGTTCGCGGCGCCCTGACCGCGCAGTTCCCGGTCGAGGTCGGAGCGGCCCGCGACCGGCGGCCGCCCCGGGACCCGCGCGGCGAGCTTGTCGACGGCGACGGCTCCGAGGAGCGACTGCACCCCGCACACCAGCGTGGTGGTGAGGACGGCCGCGACCAGGCCGAGCACGGGCCCTTCGGGCAGCCCGGCGAGCGCGTGGCTGCGCCAGGACGGCAGGTCGACCTTGTCCACGCGCAGCGCGGCGAGGGCGGTGAGCCCCGTGGCCGCGGCGACCGCCACGAGCGGCGCGGGCGTGGCCCGCAGGACGCGCCCGACGCGCCCCGGGATCCGGGGCCAGACGATCAGGACTGCCAGCGTGAGCAGGCTGATCGAAACGGCCGCCGCTTCCACGTCGGCCAACTGGGCGGGCAGCGCACCGAGGTTGGCGATCACGGAGCTCTGGGGCGTGCCGCCGAGCACGATGTGCAGCTGGGCGACGGCGATGGTGACGCCGATGCCGGCGAGCATGCCGTGGACCACGGCCGGGCTGACGGCCAGGGCCGTACGGGCCACGCGGAGGCAGCCGAGGCCGAGCTGGGCGATTCCGGCGAGGACGGTGATGGCGCAGGTGGTCCGCCATCCGTACCGCTGGATGAGGTCGGCGGTGACGACCGTGAGTCCGGCGGCGGGGCCGCTGACCTGGAGTGGTGAGCCGCCGAGGCGGCCGGCGACGATGCCGCCGACGGCGGCGGCCACGAGGCCCGCCTGGAGCGGCGCGTCGGTGGCGAGTGCGATGCCGAGCGAGAGCGGCAGCGCGATCAGGAAGACGGCGATGGACGCGGAGAGGTCCGCGCCCGCGATGCGGAACGGTCGGCGGGGCGGCGGTGGGGCGTGTGCCTCTTTGCCGCTCGGGGTGGGGGCCGAGTCGTCAGGGGCGCGGGCAGGGACGCAGGCAGACATGATTCCCGTCTCCTCCGGGGCGGCGCGGTCGCGGAACAAGGGGGCCTCCGGCAAGGGCACGGAGGGCGGGTCGCGGCCGTGGGTCACGGCGTTGCAGCGGCGGGATGACTCAACTCTCGGTAAACGGATCGTAATGCAGAGTAAAGGTCGTGGCAGGATTTTCCGGGCAAATGGGGTATGCGATCACTCCAACGAGTGAATAAGCCAGTTCGTCGGCTTGTCGGTACGCCGCGTCTATTCCTCCATGCGAAGTTCCTTGGGATCTGTCCCGACTTGCACGGAAGAAGGTGGGCGGACGATGGCCGCCACTCATAGGACCGCCTCCCTCTGGCGGGGCGCCGTCTACCGGCGGGCGAGCGCTGTCCGGGGGGCGTGGGCCGCTCGAAGGACGAGCGCTGTCCGGAGGGCGGGTGCCGTTCGAACGGCGAGTGCTGCCCGGGCGGCCGCCGTCGGTCGGTGGGCCTCCGCCGCCCGGCGGCCCGTCGCGGGGCTCACCGCCCTGGTGGCCTGTGGCGCGGCGCTCGCGGGCTGCGGCGGCGGTGCCGACGGCGGGACCGGCGCCAAGGAGGGCGCGCCCGGCGCGAAGCGACCGGCGGGCGCCGCGGCGCCCAAGTCGGCGGTCCGTCTGATCGGCGACGGCTCCACCGCGTTCACCGGCAAGCAGCCGCTGCTGCCGAGACCCGAGCGGCTGCGACCGGGGCAGAAGCCGCCGCAGTTCGTGGTCTTCTCCTGGGACGGCGCGGGCGAGGACGGCCAGAAGCTGTTCTCGCACTTCCGCAAGGTCGCCAAGCGGAACAACGCCACGATGACGTACTTCCTCAGCGGCGTGTACATGCTCCCCGAGGCGAAGCGCGGGCTCTACAAGCCGCCGCAGCACCTGCCCGGCAGCTCGGACATCGGCTTCAACGACCGCCAGGGAATCAGGGACACCGTGGACCAGCTCCGCGGCGCCTGGCTCGAAGGCAACGAGGTCGGCACGCACTTCAACGGCCACTTCTGCGGCAGCGGCCGGGGCGTCGGCGAGTGGTCGGTCGCCGACTGGAAGAGCGAGATCCAGCAGGCCAAGTCCTTTGTGAAGGCGTGGAAGACGAACACGGGCCTGACGGGCGCGCAGCCGCTGCCGTTCGACTACGACAAGGAGCTGATCGGCGCCCGCACCCCCTGCCTCGAAGGCCGCGCGAACTTCATGCGCGCCGCCCGCGAGCTCGGCTTCCGCTACGACACCAGCGGCGTCAACAACCAGCTGTGGCCCAAGAAGAAGGAGGGCCTGTGGGACCTGTCGATGCAGCTCGTCCCGGTCCCGGGACGCGGCTTCGAGACGCTCACCATGGACTACAACTTCATGGTGAACCAGTCGGGTTCGACCTCCCACGGCGACCCGGCCAAGCATGAGTACTGGGGCGACCAGATGCGCGACGGCCTGCTGAAAGGTTTCGACCGGGCCTACTACGGCAACCGCGCCCCGCTGATCATCGGCAACCACTTCGAGTCCTGGAACGGCGGCACGTACATGCGCGCCATCGAGGAGACGATCGAACGGGTCTGCACCAAGCGCGATGTGCGCTGCGTGTCGTTCCGGCAGCTCGCCGACTGGCTGGACGCGCAGGACCCGCAGGTCCTCGGCAAGCTCGCCGGCCTGGGCGTCGGCAAGGCCCCGAAGGAGGGCTGGCCCGCCTTCCTCGCGGCCCGCCCGGCCCCGGCGCCCAAGGGGGTCCCGGGCGCCGAGCCGGCCAAGCGCTAGGCGGTGGCGACGGTCTCCTCACGGAGCACGAAGCCGGGGTCGACCTGGGACGCGAGGTCGGCCCCGGTCTTCTCGTTGCCCCAGCTCCGGGCGTTCTTCAGGTGGAAGTGGACCATCTGGCGCGTGTACCGCTCCCAGTCGCGGTGCTCGTACGTGGCGTCGGCGGCGTCCTGAAGGGCCTCCAGGGCACGGCGGTTGGCGTCCTCCAGGAGGTCGAACCGGGGCGGGCGGCCCTTCTCCATGGAGCGCACCCAGTCCGAGTGCCCGAAGGTCACCAGGAGGTCCTCGCCGACCTCCTCCCGCAGGAAGTCGATGTCGTCCTGGCCCTGCACCTTGTTGCCGACGACCTTGAGGGCGACGCCGAAGTCGCGTGCGTAGTCCTTGTACTGGCGATAGACGGAGACCCCCTTCCTGGTCGGCTCGGCGACGAGGAACGTCATGTCGAAGCGGGTGAACATCCCGGAGGCGAAGGAGTCCGAGCCCGCGGTCATGTCGACCACCGCGTACTCGTCGCGGCCGTCGACCAGGTGGTTCAGGCACAGCTCCACCGCTCCGGTCTTGGAGTGGTAGCAGGCGACACCGAGGTCGGCTTCGGTGAACGGCCCGGTGACCATCAAACGCACGGCGGCGCCGTCGAGTTCCACGAGGCGCGCACACGCCTCGTACACCGGGTTGTCCTCGCGGACGCGCAGCAGCCGGGAGCCGTCGCCGGGCGGCGTCGTCTTGATCATCGTCCCGGCGGAGGCGATCCGCGGGTTCGTGCCCCGCAGATAGTCCTTGATCAGCGGCAGCCGCGCGCCCATGGCGGGCAGCTCCGCCGCCTGCTCGTCGTCGAGGCCGAGCGCGGCGCCCAGGTGCTGGTTGATGTCGGCGTCCACCGCGATGACGGGCGCTCCGGAGGAGGCGAGGTGGCGGACGAAGAGCGAGGACAGCGTGGTCTTGCCGCTGCCGCCCTTCCCCACGAAAGCGATCTTCATGTTCATCTAGCCTAGTGGCGAGATCACCGCCGGACCCGGGCTTGAGTGAAGAAGACCACTCCTTCGTGGGGCGGACGCCCGCAGTGCGTAGGGTCGTACTCATGAGTACGACAGACCCGCTGGCCCCCCTGGGGGCGCTGCCCGGCGTCGCCGACGCCGTGGACTCCGTGCGCAAGGCCGTGGACCGCGTCTACGGGCACCGGATCATGCGGCGCCGCAGCAACGAGGTCACTTCGGAGGCGGCGCTGCGCGGCGCCCGCGGGTCCGCGGCCCTGTCGGGGGCCGAGTGGGCGCTCGAAGAGGTGCGCAGGCGCAGCGACTTCAGTGGTGACGGCGAGGCGCGCGTGATGGGCGCGGCGCTGCGCCTGACCGCGGAGGCGGGGCAGCTCCTGAGCATCTGGCGGCAGTCGCCGCTGCGGGTCCTTGCGCGCCTGCACCTGGTGGCCGCCGCCGACTCCGATGCTGCGGCGGGCCGGCCGCGGCTCGCGGGCGAGCCGGTCGAGGAGCCGCTGATCGAGCTGGCGCTGCCGGACGCGGACGAGGTGGCGGGGCGCCTGGAGGGGCTCTCGCAGCTGATCATCGCGGGGAGCTCCGCGCCCGCCCTGGTGACGGCGGCCGTCGTGCACGGGGAGCTCGCCGCCCTGCGGCCGTTCGGCTCGTACAACGGCCTGGTCGCGCGGGCCGCCGAGCGCATCGTCCTGGTGGGCAGCGGCCTCGACCCGAAGTCCATCTGTCCGGCCGAGGCGGGCTACGCGGAGCTGGGGCGCGCGGCCTATGTGGCGGCCCTCGAGGGCTATGTGTCCGGCACTCCGGAGGGCATGGCGGCCTGGATCGCGCACTGCGGCAAGGCGGTTGAGCTGGGCGCCAGGGAGTCGACGGCGGTGTGCGAGGCGCTGCAGCGGGGTGCGGCGTAACGCATCGGGCCGCGTGTCCGGCCCTGAACAGGGTTGCGGCGGTACGAGACTTCCGTACCGCCGCTGGCATGTTCACCGGGTTACCAAGCGTCCTCGAATCATGTGCCCATCAGGTCGGGAACTTCGCCCGTCACCTGGTGCGGCTGGCCCGTAATCGACGGGTCGACGTCGCGTGGGTGCTCGATGTCCATGCTCGGTCCGTGGGGCCAAACAATGCGGTTAAAGGTGATCCTCTCGGATGTCCTTGGTCTCGCGGGCCGTTGACTCCTTTGTACTCCTGTCCTCGGGAGAGCGGAAGCCCTGGCCGCACTTCTTTACTTTTAGGTTCAAACAAGGGTGAATCGGGCGCCAGGTCCCGGGCGTCCCTCGCCGCGCAGTTGCACCGCCACGCGCGCGTGCCCGTCGCGCCGCTGTCTGTGCAGGTCAGCCCGGTGCGGAGCCAGGTCAGCCCGGCGTGCCGCGGCGGCGGCTGGCGAACCAGACCAGGCCCGCGGTGGCCGCCGCGGCACCCACCGCGGCCACCGCGACGAGCGCGGGACGGGGCGGTGCGGGCAGCCGCTGCTTGAGCCGGACCGGGCGGTGGAAGTCCAGAATCGGCCACTCGCGCGCGAGCGCCTCCCGGCGCAGCGCCCGGTCCGGGTTGACGGCGTGGGGGTGCCCCACGGACTCCAGCATGGGCAGGTCCGTGACCGAGTCGCTGTAGGCGTAGCAGCGCTCCAGGTCGTACCCCTCCGAAGCGGCGAGCTCCTCGATGGCCTCCGCCTTGGTCGGGCCGTACGCGTAGTACTCCACCTCTCCGGTGAAGCAGCCGTCGTCGCCGACCACCATCCGCGTCGCCACCACCCGGTCCGCGCCCAGGAGTTCGCCGATCGGCTCGACCACCTCGGCGCCCGAGGTGGAGACGATGACGACGTCGCGGCCCGCGGTGTGGTGCGCCTCGATGAGGGACGCCGCCTCGTCGTAGATGATCGGGTCGATCAGGTCGTGCAGGGTCTCGGCGACGATCTCCTTGACCTGCTGCACGTTCCAGCCCCGGCACAGCGCCGACAGGTACTCGCGCATGCGCTCCATCTGGTCGTGGTCGGCGCCGCCGGCGAGGAACACGAACTGGGCGTACGCGGTCCGCAGCACCGCCCTGCGGTTGATCAGCCCGCCTTGGTAGAACGACTTGCTGAAGGTGAGGGTGCTCGACTTCGCAATGACCGTCTTGTCCAGGTCAAAGAAGGCGGCAGTGCGAGGCAAGGAGTGGTTTTCCACGAGCCTGAGCATAGGCGCCCACCATTCGGCGTAAGCTGAGGCGCGTGGGTTTGCCTGAGAAGGCTCTCGGGTACACCATGGAAGTCACGGATCGTTCGCGACCGTGCTAACCCGGTCTGGCTCCTCCCCCCCCCGAGTCGGACCGAGGGGACGACCCCCGCTCTCCCCCCCGGCGGGGGTCGTCGCATGTCCGGATGGGTTTTCTCCCCTCCTTTTCGATCTTTCCCGGCTGCCGGGGCCCGTCGTGGGCCGCGCGAGCGCCGGAGTCGGCCGTTCACGATTCGTCACTGTGCGTAGCCGTGGGGCTGCTCTGTGGAAGTTGTTCGGGCCGTCACCGGTATGGGTGATGGAGTTATTCACAGCCAACGTCTTCTCCACAGTTATTGACCAAGATCCACACGATTTCCAGGGATCGACGCACGCTGATTCCGCTCGTGAAGTTCATGGCCGGATTCCACTGGCCGGTCTTCACGGGCGCGGATCCGGATGCGCGCAGACGCGCATTCGGCGGACTTGCAGCGCGAGGGGGCTGGAGATCGTGACCGGAGTCATTACGTACGACGCGTCGCCGCCGTCCGACGGACCACCCGGCGGACCGCTGATCGTCACGGAGGACGTGGACCTGCTGGATGACCTGCTGCGCCTGTGCGCCGCGGCGGGCGCCCGGCCCGAGGTGCACCACGGCGTGCCCGAGCGCAGAGGCGGCTGGGAGTCGGCCCCGCTCGTCCTGGTCGGGGACGACGCGGCGGACCGGCTGCGCGGGACGGCGCGGCGGCGTGACGTGGTGCTGGTTGGGCGGGATCAGGACGATCCCGACGTATGGCGGCGAGCGGTGGAGATCGGCGCGGAGGCGGTCCTCGTCCTGCCGGACGGCGAGCAGTGGCTCGTGGACCGCATCGCCGACGTCGCCGAGGGCGTGGGGCGGCCCGCGCTGACCGTCGGCGTCATCGGCGGCCGCGGCGGGGCCGGGGCCTCCACGCTGGCGTGCGCCCTCGCCGTCACGGCGGCGCGCGCCGGGCGCCGGACCCTGCTGGTCGACGCCGACCCGCTGGGCGGCGGACTCGACGTGATGCTGGGCGGCGAAGCGGTGGAAGGCCTGCGCTGGCCGGCGTTCGCGCAGTCACGCGGCCGGCTCGGCAGCGGAGCCCTCGAGGAGTCGCTGCCCGAGCTGCACGACCTGCGGGTGCTGAGCTGGGACCGCGGCGACACCGTGGCCGTCGCGCCGCAAGCCGTGCGCGCCGTCCTCGCCGCGGCCCGCAGGCGCGGCGGCGTGGTGGTCGTGGACCTGCCGCGCCGCGTGGACGAATCCGCGGCGGAGGCCCTCGCGCAGCTGGACCTGGGCCTCCTGGTGGTGCCGAGGGAGCTGCGCGCCGTCGCCGGGGCGCGGCGGGTGGCGTCGGCGGCGGGCATGGTCCTGCGGGATCTGCGCGTCGTGGCCGCCCCAGGACGCGGCGGAGCCAGGAGCCCCGACAGCGTCGACGGACTGGACGCGGACGAGGTCGCCCGGCTGCTCGGGCTGCCGCTCGTCGGCGAACTGCCCTGGGAGCACGGCCTCATGACGGCCAGGGTCGGCGCACGACCGCCCGGGGGCACCGCGCGCGGACCCCTCGCCCGGTTCTGCGCGGCCTTCTGGGAGCAGCTTCCCGCCGACGTCCTCGGAGGGCGCGTATGAGCACGGTCGTGGGCGCGCGGATGCTGGACGGGGTGCGGCAGTGGCTCGCCGCGAACGGCACGGAGCCGACCCCGGCCCGGGTCGCCGAGGCGCTGCGGGCGCAGGCCAGCGTCCTGGGTGACGCCGAAGTCCTGGGCGCCGCCGAGGAGTTGCGGTCGGAGCTGGTGGGCGCCGGCCCGCTGGAGCCGCTGCTCGCGGACCCGTCGGTCACCGACGTCCTGGTGTCCGCGCCGGACCGCGTGTGGGTGGACCGCGGCGGGGGCCTGGAGCTGACGGACGTGACCTTTCGGGACGCGGCGGCGGTGCGGCGGCTCGCCCAGCGCCTCGCGGCGGTCGCCGGGCGGCGCCTGGACGACGCGCGGCCCTGGGCGGACGCCCGGCTGCCGGACGGCACCCGGCTGCATGCCGTGCTGCCGCCGGTCGCCGTCGGCTCGGCGTATCTGTCGCTGCGGGTCGTGCGGCCCCGGGCCTTCACGCTCATGGAGCTGGTGGCCGCGGGCACGGTGCCGCCCGGCGGCGAGCGGATGCTGCGGGCCCTGCTCGACGCCCGCCTGTCGTATCTGATCAGCGGCGGCACGGGCAGCGGCAAGACGACCCTCCTCAGCACGCTGCTGGGCCTGGTGGGCTCCGGGGAGAGGATCGTCCTTGCCGAGGACTCCGCGGAGCTGCGCCCCGACCACCCGCACGTGGTCCGCCTGGAGGCCCGGCCGGCGAACCAGGAGGGCGCGGGCCTGGTCGGCCTCGACGACCTGGTGCGCCAGGCCCTGCGGATGCGGCCCGACCGGCTCGTCGTGGGCGAGGTCAGGGGTGCCGAGGTGGTGCACCTGCTGGCCGCGCTCAACACGGGCCACGAGGGCGGCTGCGGCACGGTGCACGCGAACGCGGCGGCGGACGTGCCGGCCCGCCTGGAGGCCCTGGGCACGGCCGCGGGGCTCGACCGGACGGCGCTGCACAGCCAGTTGGCGGCCGCGCTGTCGGTGGTGATCCATCTGGCGCGGGACCGCTCCGGTCGGCGCCGGATCGCCGAAGTGCACGTACTGGAGCGCGACGCCTCGGGCCTGGTGACCACGGTGCCCGCGCTGCGCTGGGGCGAGCGGGGCTTCGTCCAGGAGCGCGGCTGGCGGCGCCTGAGCGAGCTGCTCGGAAGCAGGGGTGCGGGGGCATGAGCGTGCTGACGGTGTGGAGTACGGCGCTGTGCGCGGGCGGATCGGTGTGGCTGCTCGGCGGGCGCGGGCGGATCCGGTCCTTGCGGCGGGCGAGGACGGTGCTCGCAGTGGACGAGTACGGGGGCCGGGAGCCGGTGTGGCGGCGGTCGGTCGCGTGGGTGCGGCGGCGTACGGGGCATGAAGTGTGGCTCCTGGTGGGCGGGTCGGTGATCGCGCTCCTGGGGGAGTCCGTGGTGCCGCTCCTCGCGGGGGCGGTCGGCATGCCGCTGGCCGGTCGGGTGCGCAGGGCCAGGGCGGCCCGCCGGGAGCGGCAGCGGCAGGCGGACGCGGTGATCGCCCTGTGCGGGGTCCTCGCGGGCGAGGTGCGCGCGGGACGGCAGCCGGGGCAGGCGTTGCGGAGCGCCGTGGAGGCCGGTGACGCCGACGACCGGGGTCTGGACGGGGCGCGGGCCGGGGTGCTCGCGGCGGCGCGGTTCGGCGGGGACGTGCCCGGGGCGCTCCGGGAGGCGGCGCGGGAGCCCGGCGCCGAAGGGCTTCTGGGGCTCGCCGCCTGCTGGCGGGTCGCCGTGGACCGCGGTGCGGGACTCGCGACGGGCCTTGAGCGGCTCGAGGGCGCACTGCGGGCGGAGCGGGACCAACGATCCGACCTGAGGGCGCAGTTGGCCGGTGCCAGGTCGACGGCGCTGATGCTCGCCGGACTCCCCGCCCTCGGCCTGCTGATGGGCGCCGCACTCGGAGCACGGCCGCTGCGGGTGCTGCTGCACACGGGAGCGGGGCTCGGGTGCCTGCTCGTGGGCGCGCTCCTGGAGGGCGCGGGCGCCTGGTGGGCGCTGCGGATCGTCCGCCGCGCGGAGGGGCGATGAACGGGGGAGCGAGGGGAGGAGTGATGAGCGGGGCCGAGGTTTTCCACAGGCTGGGGGTGACCTTGTGGGCGGCCGTCGCCGTGGTGTGGCTGCTGATGAAGCTGGCGGTCGCGCGGCGCGAACGGGGCGCGAGGCGGCGCGTGTTGGTGGCCCTGGGCGGAACGGCTGGGTCGGATGCGGGGCGGCTGCGGGGCTCGTGGAGTTTGTGGGGTGCGGGCGCCCGGAAGGCCTGGTGGCGCGGGCTATGGGGGGATGTGTCGTCCGGGCGCCGGGACGCGGTGTGGCGAGGCGTGACGGTGGCCGGGGCGGTGGGCGCGGGCTGGGCGCTGATCGGCGGGATCACGGGGCTCGCGGTCGGTGCGGGCGTCGGCTGCGTCGTCGGACGGATACGGCGGGACGACGGCCGGAAGGCGGAGCTCGACGCGGCGGAGGCGGCACGGCAACTGCCCCTGGCGGCCGATCTGCTGGCGGCGTGCGTGGCCGCCGGGGCCGGGCCCGTCGCGGCGGCGCAGGCCGTCGGCGAGTCCCTGCGCGGGCCGGTGGGCGAGCGACTGGCGTGGGGCGCGGCACAGCTGCGGCTCGGCAGCGAACCGGCTGCCGCCTGGCGCCGGCTCGCGGAGATACCGGGCGCCGGAGCGCTGGCCCGCCATCTGGAGCGGGCCGGTGAGTCCGGAGCGCCGGCGGCCGGACCGGTGGCCCGCCTCGCCGCGGACTGCCGGGCCGAGCGGGGGCGGGCGGCGACGGCCCGGGCACGGAAGGCGGCCGTCTCGATGACGGCGCCGGTGGGGCTGTGCTTCCTGCCCGCGTTCATCGCGGTCGGCGTGCTGCCGGTGGTCATCGGGCTCGCGAGCGGGCTGATGAGCGGCGGCGGATGACAAGCGGCGACTGGTGACAAGTGGCGACTGCCGCATAGCAGGGACAGGCGATCAGCAGTGGCTGACGACCAGTGACAACTGACGGAGATCAGCGGACCTTTGGGGGACGGCATGTGGGGACGACTCTGCGCGTGGACGGCACGACGGATGCGCGAGGGCGCCAGGGGCGCCAAGGACGCGGGGATGGCCACGTCGGAGTACGCGATGGGGCTGATCGCGGCGGTGGGATTCGCCGGAGTGCTCTACAAGGTGGTGACGAGCGGCCCGGTCAGGTCGGGACTCCAGGCGCTGGTGGAGAGGGCGCTTCATGTCCAGTTCTGACGGTGGCGTGCCCGGCGCGGCGGGTTCCGGAGGGGGCGGCACCGCGCGGGCCGCGCCGACCGCGCCGGGCGGGGGTCGTAGCCCACGGGACGCGGGGTTCGTGACGGCGGAGACGGCCGTGGTGCTGCCGACGCTGGTGCTGTTCACGATGGCGCTCGTGTGGGCCCTGCTGGCCGCGTCCGCGCAGATCCAGTGCGTGGACGCGGCCCGGGCCGGGGCTCGCGCGATGGCCCGGCAGGACCCGCCGGACGCGGCGGTGGCGGCGGCCCGGCAGGCGGCTCCGCGCGGGGCGCGGGTGGTGGTGCGCCGGGAGGGCGACCTGGTGCGGGTCGAGGTGGTCGTCCCGTCGCCCGGACCGGAAGCGCTGGGGCTCGGGCTGCGGTTGCGGGCGGAGGCCGTGGCGCTCGCGGAGGAGACGGTGGGGATGGGCGCGTGAGGCGGCGTGGGGCGGGGGTGGACCGGAGCGTGGGTACGGGCCGTGGTGCGGACCGCGGTGCCGCCACGGTGTGGGCCGTGGCCGTCATGGCCCTGCTCTGCGTGGTCACCGGTGCCGTGCTGGCCATGGGGCAGGTGATGGTGGCCCGCCATCAGGCGGGTGGCGCGGCCGACCTGGCGGCGCTCGCGGCGGCGGACCACTGGTCGGAGGGGCGTACGGCGTGTGTCAGGGCCGGGAAGGTGGCGCGGGCGCAGGGCACGCGGATCGTGCGGTGTGCGGTCCGGGGCGAGATCTCGGATGTCACGGCTGCGGCGGACTTCGGGCCGTTCACGGTACGGGTCAGATCGCGGGCGGGGCCTGCGGGGCCTACAGGGTCAATGGGACCGGTGGGCACGGCGGGACCAGTGGGACCGGTGGATCCCGCAGGGGACATTCCCGTCGCCTCAAGAGGCGGGGTCGGCGTCGGAGGAGCTCGCGGGGGCGTCCTTGAGGAGCGTGGTGAGCAGGCGGACCGCGCCGCGCTTGTGCAGGGGCTCGTTGCCGTTGCCGCACTTGGGGGACTGGATGCACGAGGGACAGCCGGCGTCGCACTCGCAGGAGGCGATGGCCTGAAGGGTGGCGGTGAGCCAGGCGCGGGCCGTGTGGAAGGCGCGCTCGGCGAACCCGGCACCGCCGGGGTGCCCGTCGTACACGAAGACCGTGGGAAGCAGCGTGTCCGGGTGCAGGGGCACGGAGACGCCGCCGATGTCCCAGCGGTCGCACGTGGCGAAGAGCGGCAGCATGCCGATGGACGCGTGCTCGGCGGCGTGCAGGGCGCCGCCGAGGATCTCCGGGTTGACGCGGGCGGCGTCGAGCTGGTCCTCGGTGACCGTCCACCACACCGCGCGGGTGCGCAGAGTGCGGGGCGGGAGGTCCAGCTTGGTCTCGCCGAGCACCTCACCGGTGATGAGCTTGCGGCGCAGGAAGGAGACGACCTGGTTGGTGACTTCGACGGAGCCGTAGCAGAGGCGGCCGGAGCCCCAGGGGATCTCGGTGTCCGTGTCGAGGACGGAGATGGCGGTGGTGTCGCGGGCGGTCGTCGTATAGGGAGGGGCGGCCTCCTCGACGAGCGCGACCGAGTCCTCCAGGTCCAGGTGCCGCACGAGATACGTACGACCCTGGTGGAGGTGGACCGCGCCCTCGTGGACGGTCGTGTGCGCGGCCGAGGCGTCGACCGTGCCGAGCAGCCGGCCGGTGCCCTCCTCGACGACCTGGACCGGTCGGCCGCCCTCGCCGCGGATGTCGGTGAGGTCGGCGGCCCGCTCGCGGCGGGTCCAGTGCCAGGCCTTGGTGCGCCGGCGCAGCAGCTTCGCGGCCTCCAGCTGCGGGAGCAGTTCCTCCGTGGCCGGGCCGAAGAGCTTGAAGTCGGCGTCGGTGAGGGGGATTTCCGCGGCGGCGGCGCACAGGTGGGGAGCGAGGACGTACGGGTTGTCGGGGTCGAGGACGGTCGACTCGACGGGCTGCTGGAACAACGCCTCGGGGTGGTGGACGAGATAGGTGTCCAGCGGGTCGTCCCGGGCCACGAGCACCGCGAGCGCGCCCTGCCCGGAGCGCCCGGCGCGGCCCGCCTGCTGCCAGAGGGAGGCGCGCGTGCCGGGGTAGCCGGCGATGACGACGGCGTCCAACCCGGAGACGTCCACGCCCAGTTCGAGGGCGGTGGTGGCGGCGAGGCCGAGCAGTTCGCCGGAGTGCAGGGCCTGCTCCAGGGCGCGCCGCTCCTCGGGGAGATAGCCGCCCCGGTACGCGGCCACGCGGCGGGCCAGTGACCGGTCGACCTCGGAGAGGCGCTCCTGGGCGATCACGGAGATCAGTTCGGCGCCGCGCCGGGAGCGGACGAAGGCGACGGACCGGACGCCCTGGACGGTGAGGTCGGTCAGGAGGTCGGCCGTCTCGGCGGTGGCGGTGCGGCGGACGGGGGCGCCCTTCTCGCCGTGCAGTTCGGTGAGCGGCGGCTCCCAGAGGGCGAAGACGACCTCGCCGCGGGGGGAGGCGTCGTCGGCGACCTCGGTGACGGGCAGGCCGGTGAGGCGCTCGGCGGCGACGGCCGGGTCGGCGGCCGTGGCGGAGGCGAGGAGGAAGACGGGGTCGGAGCCGTAGCGGGCGCACAAGCGGCGCAGACGGCGAAGGACTTGGGCGACGTGGGAGCCGAAGACGCCGCGGTAGGTGTGGCATTCGTCGATGACGACATAGCGCAGGGAGCGCAGGAAGGAGGACCAGCGGGGGTGGGACGGGAGTATCCCGCGGTGCAGCATGTCGGGGTTGGTCAGGACGTAGTTGGCGTACTGGCGCACCCACTCGCGTTCCTCGACGGGGGTGTCGCCGTCGTACACGGCGGGCCGCACGGCGGTGCCGAGCGGCTCGGCGAGGGCGCGCACGGCGCGGCGCTGGTCGGCGGCGAGGGCCTTGGTCGGGGCCAGGTACAGGGCGGTGGCGCCCCGGCCGTTCGGTGCCTCGGCGCCGTCGAGGAGGGCGGAGAGCACGGGGGTGAGGTAGGCCAGGGACTTGCCGGACGCGGTGCCGGTGGCGACGACGACGGACTCGCCGTCCAGTGCGTGTTCGGCGGCGCGTGCCTGGTGGGCCCAGGGGTGCTCGATTCCGGCCGCCTGCACGGCGGCGATCACTTCCGGGCGGATGCGGTCGGGCCAGACGGCATACCGGGCCTCCCGCCGGGGCAGGTGCTCCGTATGAGTGACGCGCGCAGCTCGGCTCGGCCCCGAGGTCAGCCGGTCCAGGACCGTCTGCGGGGTGGTGCGGGCCGGGGTGTCCGCCGGGGGTCCTCCGGAAGGGGAAATCTTGGCCATCGGCATCGAGTGTGTCACTGGCGGGATGGACAATGGTCCGAAGGCGTCGTGCGCGCCTGCCGGTAAGTGATTGAATGCCATCGCGGCTGGCGATCCGTCCTGGGGGCGTGGGCCGAAGTGTCCCGAGGGGCGACCGCTCGATAGCAAGGTGCTGGAGGATCCGTGGACCTGTCTCTGTCGACCCGTACCGTCGGCGATCGTACGGTCGTCGAGGTCGGTGGCGAAATCGATGTATATACCGCGCCCAAGCTGCGCGAGCAGTTGGTCGAGTTGGTGAACGACGGCAGTTTCCATCTGGTCGTCGACATGGAGCGCGTGGATTTCCTCGACTCCACCGGACTCGGCGTGCTGGTCGGTGGCCTGAAGCGAGTGCGGGCCCACGAGGGCTCGCTGCGCCTGGTCTGCAACCAGGAGCGCATTCTCAAGATCTTCCGTATCACCGGCCTGACCAAGGTCTTCCCGATCCACACCTCGGTCGACGAAGCGGTCGCGGCCACCGACTGAGCCGGAAGCCGGCCGCGCGGCCGGACACCCGGGCCTCGTCCCGGGCCCCGGGCCAAGGCCCGGAGTGGCAGAACGGCGGGGGGCGCCCCCTTCGGGCACGGCCCCCCCCCCGCGCTCGGGAAGGGGTGCCCGCGCGCCGCCCCCGCACACCGGGTCCG
The DNA here is from genome assembly GCF_042740445.1 of Streptomyces sp. NPDC059003. Lineage (NCBI taxonomy): Bacteria > Bacillati > Actinomycetota > Actinomycetes > Kitasatosporales > Streptomycetaceae > Streptomyces > Streptomyces sp. NPDC059003. The sequence continues at coordinate 26,375 of NZ_JBHYJH010000102.1, forward strand.
GCAGCGGGCCCCCGCCCAACGCCCCGGAGTGGCCGCAGGGGGGGGCCCCGGTCGGCCCCCCCGGCCCCCCGACAGTACGCGTGTATGTCCGAGGGGGATGCATGGCCACGGTTGAACTCCGCTTCAGCGCGCTGCCCGAGCACGTCAGGACCGCCCGACTGGTGGCGGCCGCGGTGGCGCGAAGGGCCGGAGTGGACGAGGCCGTCCTCGACGAGGTCAGGCTCGCGGTCGGCGAGGCCTGCACCCGTGCCGTGGGCCTGCATCAGGCCGCCGGTATCTCCGCGCCCGTGCGGGTCGCGCTGGTCGAGGAGGAGAAGCAGTTCTCCATCGAGGTCGGTGACGAGGCTCCCCGGTCCGTGCCCGCCGGTGCGTCCGGCGTGCGCCCCGGCGGGGGCGACGACCCGGAGGCCGAGGCCGAGGACGAGATGGGCCTCGCCGTCATCAGCGGCCTTGTGGACGACGTGGAGGTCACGGCGAGCGAGAGCGGGGGGCTGATTCGGATGAGCTGGCCAACCGTTTCGCTGGGCGCTGTGCCTGAGCGGTGACCTTGGTGCCCCGTGCGGCGGGGCCGGCCCGGGCTCAGGGGGCGTCGTCCGGTGGGTTTTCCCCCACCCGCCTGCCCTTTTTCGCGCTTCGCGCTCGTCCTCAAACGCCGGACGGGCTGGGTGTAGTGCCGGACAGGCTGGATAGCACGTGCAGGTCCAAGCCCCGGGTTCCCTCCGTCTCCCTGCCGGGGAGCAAGCGCATGTCGTGGTCGTAGTCGCCGCCCGTGAGGGTGCGGTACGGGACCGGGGGCGCCGTGAAGAGGGTGTCCAGGCGGTGGGCGTACTGGCGCTTGGCCGCCTCGAACTGGTCCTGCGGCAGGTCGTTCGCGTGGGGAAGTGCGAACGGCTCCAGGGGCGACATGCCGGTGAACCAGAACAGGCCGTGCTGGAGCGGGTGGAGGACATCGTCGAGGCGGCCGTGGATGCCCCGGTCGGAGAAGGCCGACTCGCGGGCGCCGTACGTCACCGACACCAGGGCGCGGCGGCCCGCCAGCGGGCCGGCCTCGGTGTACGGCGGGGCGACCTTCGCGCCGTAGGCGAAACCGGCGGTGAAGACCCGGTCGATCCAGCCCTTCACGATCGCGGGCGCCGAGAACCACCACAGCGGAAACTGCAGGATCACCGCGTCCGACCAGAGCAGCTTCTCCTGCTCCGCCGCCACGTCCGCCGAAAGCTGCCCGGCCAGGGTGGCGTCCTCGGAGGCGTTCATCACATGCAGCCGCTGGTCCGCCGGCTGCTCCGGGAAGTCGTCGGCGTCGACCGTCGCCTTCCACTTCATCGCGTACAGATCGGACACCTGCACCTCGTGTCCCGCCGCGCGCAGGTGGTCGGCCGCGAAGGTGGTCAGGGAGGCGTTGAGCGAGCGGGGGTCGGGGTGGGCGCTGACGATGAGGATCTTCTTGCCGGTCATGCCGTCCACGTTCTCCCGGGCGCGAGCGGGTAGCCAGTACCCCCTTCGACCGGCGGAATCCCCATCCTGGTACTGCGAGTCCCACGCATACTGGAACGCATGGACGGGGTGAGTCAGCAGAACGGCGGCGGCATCGACGAGCTCGGTGACACGCGGCGGGCGCTGGGCGGATTCCTGCGGGCCCGCCGGGGGCGCGTCGCGCCGGAGCACGTCGGACTCGCCGGTGGCCGTCGGCGGCGGGTGCGGGGGCTGCGCCGCGAGGAGCTGGCCCAGCTCGCCGGTATCAGCGTGGACTACTACGTACGACTTGAACAGGGGCGGGCCACCCAGCCGTCCCCCGAGGTCCTGGACGCGCTCGCCGACGCGCTCGGCCTCGACGCGGCGGAGCGGCGGCATCTGGACACGCTCGTCGCCGCCCGGCGCGACCCCGTGCCCAGGGCCCGCGTCAGCCCCCTGCTGCGGCGGCTCCTCGACTCCCTGGACGGCATTCCGGCCTTCGTGACGAACCACCGCCTCGACGTCGTGGCCTTCAACCAGCTGGGCGCCGAGCTGGTCGGCGGCCTGGGCGAGCCGGGGCGGCGCGAGCGGAACCAGGCCCGGTACCTCCTCCTCGACCCCGCGTCGCGGGACGTCTTCGCCGACTGGGAGGACCGGGCGGTGGAGGCCGTGGGGCAGCTGCGCGTCTCGGCGGGGCGCTACGCCGATGACGCCGAGCTCGCCGCGCTCATCGCCGAACTCGCCGCGCGGAGCGATAAGTTCCGGCAGATCTGGGACACCGGCGCGGTGGTGATGTGCGCGGCGGGGAGCAAGCGGCTGCGGCACCCTGTGGCCGGGGAGCTCACCCTCGACTACGAGACGCTGCACGTGCCGGCGGCGCCGGGCGAGGGCGGCCTGGTGGTGCACGTGTTCAGTGCGGAGGAGGGCAGCCCCGACGAGGTGGCCCTCGCCGGGCTGGCCAACCGGTCCTGAGTGGCCGTTTGATCGCGCTTCGCGCTCGTCGTCACACGCCGGACGGGTTTGATTCGCTCGGCCCGAACGCCGGGCGGTCTGATCTTTCCGGAGTGCCACCGGTCGTACTCATGAGCTGCGTTTTTCTTTAGTGCGATCAGCGTCAACGGTGTCGTCAATGCTTTTGGGGCATTACCGCTTTCGGGGCCAATCCGGGAACGCGATCATTTGCGGGCCCGCGCTTGCACGCCAATTCCGTTTGCGGCGCACTGTTTTGATCAGGTCCGGCTCCCTACAATCCGTCCACATCTTGAGCTCAGCCCAAGCGTCAAGGAGGACGAATGGCGGGGCTTTCTACCCCTCATCAGCTTGACCACCCCTCAGCCCTCGCAGGTGCGGTACTGACCGACGACAACCGGCTCATCGTGATGGTCATCGGGGCCGTCGCGATCGCCGCGCTCGCGGTCGCCTGGGTGCTCGTACGCCAGGTACTCGCGGCCGGCGAGGGCACCGACAGCATGAAGAAGATCGCGGCGGCGGTGCAGGAAGGCGCGAATGCCTATCTGTGGCGGCAGTTGCGGACCCTCGGCGTATTCGCCGTCGTGGTGTTCTTCCTGCTCATGCTGCTGCCCGCGGACGACTGGAATCAACGCATCGGCCGTTCGGTGTTCTTCCTGATCGGCGCGGCGTTCTCGGCGACCACCGGCTATATCGGTATGTGGCTCGCCGTACGCAGCAATGTCCGTGTGGCCGCCGCGGCCAGGGAAGCGACACCGGCGGAAGGCGAGCCGGAAAAGGATCTCACCGCCGTCTCGCACAAAGCCATGAAGATCGCTTTCCGCACGGGCGGCGTCGTCGGCATGTTCACGGTGGGCCTCGGGCTCCTCGGCGCGTCCTGCGTCGTGCTCGTGTACGCGGCCGACGCGCCGAAGGTCCTGGAGGGCTTCGGCCTCGGGGCCGCGCTGATCGCGATGTTCATGCGTGTCGGAGGCGGCATCTTCACCAAGGCCGCCGACGTCGGCGCCGACCTGGTCGGCAAGGTCGAACAGGGCATTCCGGAGGACGATCCGCGCAATGCCGCGACCATCGCCGACAACGTGGGCGACAACGTCGGCGACTGCGCGGGGATGGCCGCCGACCTCTTCGAGTCGTACGCCGTCACGCTCGTCGCCGCGCTGATCCTCGGCAAGGCGGCGTTCGGCGACTCCGGGCTCGCGTTCCCGCTGATCGTCCCGGCGATCGGCGTCGTCACCGCCATGATCGGGATCTTCGCGGTGGCGCCGAGGCGCTCCGACCGCAGCGGCATGACCGCGATCAACCGCGGCTTCTTCATCTCCGCGGTGATCTCGCTAGCGCTCGTGGCGGCCGCCGTCTTCGTCTATCTCCCCTCCTCGTACGCCGACTTGGACGGCGTCGAGGACGCGGCGATCCTCGCCAAGGACGGCGACCCGCGGATCCTGGCCGTCGTGGCCGTCGGCATCGGCATCCTGCTCGCCGCGCTGATCCAGCAGCTGACCGGCTACTTCACCGAGACCAACCGGCGGCCCGTCAAGGACATCGGCAAGACGTCCCTGACCGGCCCCGCGACCGTCGTGCTCGCGGGCATCTCCGTCGGGCTCGAATCGGCCGTCTACACCGCGCTGTTGATCGGCCTCGGCGTCTACGGCGCGTTCCTGCTCGGCGGTACGTCGATCATGCTGGCCCTGTTCGCGGTGGCGCTCGCCGGTACGGGCCTGCTCACCACGGTCGGCGTCATCGTCGCCATGGACACCTTCGGTCCGGTCTCCGACAATGCGCAGGGCATCGCCGAGATGTCCGGCGACGTCCAGGGCGCCGGCGCGCAGGTCCTCACCGACCTGGACGCCGTGGGCAACACCACCAAGGCCATCACCAAGGGCATCGCCATCGCCACGGCCGTCCTCGCGGCGTCGGCGCTCTTCGGCTCGTACCGCGACGCGATCGCGGAGGCGGCCGACGACGTCGGCCAGAAGCTCGGCGACGGCGCGCCCATGAACCTGGTCATGGACATCTCCCAGCCCAACAACCTGGTGGGTCTCGTCCTCGGCGCCGCGGTCGTCTTCCTCTTCTCGGGGCTCGCGATCAACGCGGTGTCGCGGTCCGCGGGAGCCGTGGTGTACGAGGTGCGGCGGCAGTTCCGCGAGCGCCCCGGGATCATGGACTACACGGAGCAGCCGGAGTACGGGCGCGTCGTGGACATCTGCACCAAGGACGCGCTGCGCGAGCTGGCCACGCCCGGCCTGATCGCCGTGCTCACGCCGATCGCGGTCGGCTTCACGTTCGGCGTCGGCGCGCTCGGCGCGTTCCTCGCGGGCGCCATCGGCACCGGCACCCTGATGGCGGTGTTCCTCGCCAACTCCGGTGGCGCGTGGGACAACGCGAAGAAGCTCGTCGAGGACGGCCACCACGGCGGCAAGGGCAGCGAGGCCCACGCCGCGACCGTCATCGGCGACACGGTCGGCGACCCGTTCAAGGACACCGCGGGCCCGGCCATCAACCCGCTGCTCAAGGTGATGAACCTGGTGGCGCTGCTCATCGCGCCCGCGGTCGTCAAGTTCTCCTACGGGGAGGACAAGAGCGTCGGCATGCGCGTCCTGATCGCGGTGCTCTCCATCGCGGTCATCGTCGGCGCGGTGTACGTGTCCAAGCGGCGCGGGATCGCCGTGGGTGACGAGGGCAACGCGGGGAAGGCCGTCAAGTCGGCCGACCCGGCTGTGGTTTCGTAACACCGGCTCAACGTGCGGGCGGGCGGCGCCATTTGAGGCGCCGTCCGCCCGTCGTGCGTTCCCGTGGGCGCGCGCGGCGGGGGGTCGTGAGGCTTCTCTCGCCGGACCAGCCTTGGTGCAAATGGCTGCAAAAGGGGTGGTACCGGGTCCCTGGCATGCGGTCGTCGCCCGGTTGGCGTGTAAGTTCCGGGGCCGAGAGCCATGGAAGGGACCAATCCGGTGAACAAGAAGCTCGCGGCCGCAGTGTCCGGCGGTGCGGTACTGGTACTGGTACTGGCGCTGTCGGGATGCAGCAGTGACGACGGCAACAAGAAGCTGGACGACTGGGCCAAGAAGGTCTGCGACACGGCGGTGCAGGCGCAGTCGAAGAAGATCTCGGACGCCAACGCGGCCATCAAGAAGCAGACCACGGACAACAGCTCGCCGGACGACGTCAAGGCGACCGACTCCAAGGCGTTCGGGGACATCTCCGCCGCGTACGCCGAGCGCGCCACCGCCCTGAAGAAGGCGGGTGCCCCTCCGGTGGACGACGGCGAGAAGAAGCTGAACGACGCCACCAAGGAGCTGGACGGCCTCTCCAAGTCGTACGCGGACCTCAAGACGCAGACCGACAAGCTCGACACCAAGGACCAGGCCGCCTTCGCGGACGACCTCGCGAAGATCGCGGAGGAGCTCGGGAAGCTCAGCAAGAGTGAGAACTCGGCGCAGAAGCGGTTGGAGGCCGGGGACGTGGGCAAGGCGATGCGGAAGCAGGACAGCTGCAAGGCCGGGGGCTCGCCTTCGGCGTCCTGACGGAGCGGTGGCCGTCGGATGGGCTGTGCCCACCCTTCCCCAAGCTCTCGGCTTCGCTCGAGCAGGGGATGCCCCACTCGCCCTCTGGGCGGACCAGCTGCCCACAGCGGGAGCGGCAGAGGCAGCGGCGCGGCTGCCCACAGCCAGTGCGATGAGTGTGGACGGGTCACAATGTGGGCGTGAGTTATGGCCTGCCTATGTCTGATCGTTCCGATGTGTCCGCGCGGTTGAGGGAGGCCCTTCTGGGGGCCGACTTCACCGCGGACGGGCTGCTCGAGCTGCTCGGTGCGCCCGCGTACGCCGCGCTCGCGCGCAGCGAGACCGTGCCTGCGCTGCGGGCCACTCGGGGCGACGGTGACCTGGAGACGCTCGTACGTCTCTTCCTGCTGCAGCGTTCCGTGCCGCACGCGCGCGTGGAGCGGGTGCTGCCCGTCGGCCCTCTCCTGGAGAGCGGCTGGCTCGTACGGGAGGGCGACGGTGACGTCCGGGCCGCCGTCGACGTGCGGCCGTACGGGGGGCCCGACGGCGAGGACTGGTTCATCGTCTCCGACCTGGGGTGCGCCGTCGGCGGTGCCGGGGGCATCGGGAGCCGGGACGAAGGGGTGGTGCTCGGCGTCGGCGGCGCGTCCACGACGCTCGCCGGCATCACCGTACGCACGCCCGTGGCCAGCGCCCTCGACATCGGCACCGGCTCCGGGATCCAGGCGCTGCACGCCGCGCAGCACGCCACCCGGGTGACCGCCACCGACCTCAACCCGCGCGCCCTGCACTTCACCCGGCTCACCCTCGCGCTCTCCGGAGCGCCGGAAGCCGACCTGCGCGAGGGCTCCCTGTACGAGCCCGTGGACGGCGAGACGTACGACCTCATCGTGTCCAACCCGCCGTTCGTGATCTCCCCGGGCGCCCGGCTCACGTACCGGGACGGCGGCATGGGCGGGGACGATCTGTGCCGCTCGGTCGTTCAGCAGGCGGGGGCCAGGCTGAACGAAGGGGGGTACGCGCAGTTCCTCGCCAACTGGCAGCACGTCGAGGGCGAGGAGTGGACCGAGCGGGTCCGCTCCTGGGTGCCGCGCGGCTGCGACGCGTGGATCGTGCAGCGCGAGGTCCAGGACGTCACGCAGTACGCCGAGCTGTGGCTGCGCGACGCCGGGGACCACCGCACGGACCCGGCCGCGTACGCGGCGCGGTACGACGCCTGGCTCGACGAGTTCGAGGCCCGCAAGACCCGGGGCGTCGGCTTCGGCTGGATCACCCTGCGCAAGTCCGGCGCCGCCGAGCCGTCCGTGACGGTCGAGGAGTGGCCGCACCCCGTCGAGCAGCCCCTCGGCGACACGGTGCGGGCGCACTTCGCGCGCCAGGACTACCTGCGTGCCCACGACGACGCCGCGCTGCTCGCCGGGCACTTCAAGCTCGCCGGTGAAGTGGTGCAGGAGCAGGTCGGCCTGCCCGGGGCCGAGGACCCGGAGCACGTCGTCCTGCGCCAGCACCGCGGGATGCGGCGGGCCACGCAGGTGGACACGGTGGGTGCGGGCTTCGCGGGCGTGTGTGACGGCTCGCTCAGCGCGGGCCGCATCCTGGACGCCATCGCCCAGCTCATGGGCGAGGACCCCGTGGTCCTGCGGGACCGCACACCGGCGCAGATCCGGCTTCTTGTGGAGCAAGGGTTCCTGGAGCCGGTGGGGGAGTAGCGCCGCGTACTCCCCATGCGCCCGGAGTCGGCCCCTCCAGGAGGGAATCCGGCCAATGTCGGCCCCTGTCGGCCGCCCTCCGTTCACCCGGCCGTTCACCCCGATTTCGCGCACCGGACGCCCGGGCGTGCCAGCCTCCGCAGGCGGGGCACCCGACGGGCGCCGCGCAGGGGACGGCACGGGGAGGCCAGGCCATGGAGAGCGGACCAGCGATCTTTGCCGGGACGGTGTTCGCGCTGTTCGGGGCCGGGCTGCTGCTGTGGACCGGGGCACGCGTGGCCCACGGCGAGCCGGTGGCCCACGGGGTGCGGCCGACGGCCGCGGCGGCCGTCTCGGCGCTGGCCGGATCCGGCGCGCTGGCGCTCGCGGTGTGGTGCTTCACACGCATGTGAGCCCTGCCGGGGGCTTCCCCCACCCCGCCCCTTCCCGAAACCAGGGGGCTCCGCCCCCTGGACCCCCCTTTATCCGGCCTGCGGCCTCGTCCTCAAACGCCGGACGGGCTATTCCTAGCC
>NZ_JBHYJH010000103.1:0-13624 GCF_042740445.1 Streptomyces sp. NPDC059003
GATCTCGCCGACCGCCTGTACGCGGCACGCGAGGATGCCGGGGCCGGTCATCGCATCGGGGTGGAGTACGCCACCGCCATGGCCGGCCGGCTCCTGGAGCAGGGCGCTCCCGGACTGCACTACATCACCCTCAACCAGTCCACCGCGGCCCTGGACATCCACCGCAACGTCCTGGCCGCACTCGGCACGCGGTGCCCGGTGTGACGGCGCGGCGGCCGGGCCGGCCCGCGCGCACGGCGTGACCGGCTCACGGCACAGGAAGGCACAGGAAGGCGCAGGGAGGCGCAGGAAGGCGCAGGGAGGCGCAGGGAGGCGTAGGGGGGACCGGGTGGGTGGGGCCGAGGAGTTCGAGGAGCTGCGGCCGCTGCTGTCCGCGCTCGCCCACCGGATGCTGGGCGAGGCGGGAGCGGCGCAGGAGGTGGTGCGCCGGGCCCGGCTGCTGTGGCAGAGCGCACCGGCGCAGCCCAGTGCCCGGGGCTTTCTGGTGGCCGCGGTGACGCGGATGGCGCTCGATGTCCTCACGGCGGCCGCACCGCCGCAGCCCCCGCACCCGCCCCGGCGGGCGGGGGGTGAGGATGCGGGGCTGGCGGCGGCCCTGGCTCTGATCGAGGGCCTCTCCCCGGCCGAGCACGCCGTCTTCGTGCTGCGGGAGGTCTTCGGGTGCGGCTTCGCCGACATCGCCGCGGCCCTGGGGTGCTCGCAGGCGGCCTGCCGTCAACTGGCCGCCGCCCTCGGCCCGGCGGGCGGGGCCGCACGGGTGCCGTGGCCGCGGCGCATCGAGGGCGCGCAGAATGTGGCGCGGGCGCTGGGTGCGATCGTCCCGCCGCTGCACCGCATCGGCATCACCCTGGAGCACCGGCAGGTCGGCGGCCGCCCGGCCGGTGTCCTGCGCGACCGCAGCGGCCACGACCTCGGTGCCCTGGTGCTGCTCGACATCGCCGACGGACACATCCGCGCGCTGCATCTGGGCAGCAGCACCCGCTTCACCCGCGCCTGAGCCCCGGCCGCCCAGGCGCCGGGGCTCAGGGAGCGGGGCGGGTGCCCGTCAGCCGGTGGCGGCCGCCTCCAGGACCGAGGCGTGCGAGGAGGTGTCCAGGACGCGGCGGACGGTGAACCCGGCCTCGGCCAGGAGCTGTTCGTACTCCGCGCGGGTGCGGCCGCGGCCGTTGAGGACCGTCATCATCAGCACGTCGCCGGTCTTGCCCGCGTGCGGTGCGTTGCCCGGGGGGATCAGGGCGTTGACGACCAGAAGGCGCCCGTGCGCGGGCATCGCCGCCCGGCAGGTGCCAAGGATGCGCACGCAGTCCTCGTCCGGCCAGCTGGCCAGGACGTGCTTGAGGAGGTACAGGTCGGCGCCGGCCGGCACGGAGTCGAAGAAGTCCCCGGCCTCGGCGCGCCAGCGCCCGGTCAGCTCCGGCACGTCCAGGACGTGCCCGGCCACCACCGGCTCCAGGTCGAGCAGGGTTCCCGTCATGTGGGGGTTGCGGCGCAGCACCGCCCGCAGCAGGCCGCCGTGTCCGCCGCCCACGTCGACGGCGCTCTTGTAGGCGGAGAAGTCGAAGGCGTCGACGACGCCGTTGCTCAGCGCCTCGGAGAAGGCGGCCATGCTCGAGTTGAAGGCGCGGCTGAGGTCGGCGTCGGCGGCGATGTGGTCGTAGAAAGGGACGCCGTAGACGTGCTCGAAGGCGGTGGTGCCGGTGCGGACCGCCTCGTGGAGCTGGGCCGCGGACTGCCAGAAGACCGGCTCGCCGCGCACCAGGACGTAGTCGCGCAGCGAGTGCGCGCTGTCGGTGCGCAGCGGCTCGGCGAGCGCGGTGAGGTGGAAGCGCTGCTCGTCGTCCTCCCGGAAGACGCCCTTGGTCGCCAAGAACCGCAGCAGCCGGTGCAGGTAGGGGCCGTTGAGCCCGGCGGCCCCGGCGAGTTGGGCGGCGGTGCGCGGGCCGTCGGCCAGGTGGTCGGCGATGCGGAAGCGCGCGGCGGCGTGCAGGGCCGCCGAGTACAGGTAGCCGAGGGAGAGTTCGAGCAGTTCGTCGGTCACGTTCGCGGTGCTGGACGGCTGCGGGACCCCTGTGGTCCCAAGGCTGGCGCCTGCCATCGGCAAGGTCTCCCCTTAAAGTCTGTCGTGGCCCCCGCGCGGCGCAGCGGGGTGCGGGTGGAGCGGGCTCGGGGCACGGCACGTATCTGCCCCCAGCGTGCGCGCCCGGTGTCGACTCCGGCTGGAGGCGCACTCGGGCCGGAGCCGTGGGCGGGCCGGAGCCGTGGGCGCTCAGTCGTGGAGGGAGTCGAACGCCTTCAGCAGATGCCGCTGGACGTCGCTGATGTGGTAGTAGGCGCCGAGCTTGTAGTACTCCTCGGTGGGCGAGAGCGTCAGGCCGTAGACCAGGGTGCGCTTCTCGCCCACGTACGCATACGGCGCCCGGGTCGCGTAGTTGCCGAACATCTCGATGTCGCGCGGGTCGGCGGAGGGCACCCGCCCGGGGTCGGTGGTGATCACGGCGAAGCACAGCCGGTCGATGGTCCCGGAGTCCCAGTTGAGGGTGGGATAGACCGCGAAGGAGTGCTTGCAGAACTCCAGGCCGAGGTCGGCGGGCACGTGCAGGCCCAGCTCGCGGACCAGGGAAAGGACCGCCCCGGGCTGGAGGTTGTTCTGGTCCAGGTCGCTGAAGTACAGGTTGACCTGGCGCTTCTTGTAGTCCATCGACGTCATCTGGACCTTGTCCAGGCCGTAGCGGGCGAACAGCTCGGCGTTGTGGGCCACCGAGGCCGGCATGGAGTCGATGGCGGCCAGCTGGGCGACGCCGGGCATGTCGTCGGTGGGGAAGAACGCGTAGGTCTTCTTGAAGCCGCCGGTGACCTCGCCGTCGATGGCGAACATCGACACCGGCAGGGCCTTTTGGGTGTCGGCGAGCAGGTCGTCGACGGGGTGGCCGGTCGCCGGGAACAGCCCCCGCTCCAGGACGGTGGCATAGGGGTCGCCGTGCTCGGCCGGCACCGAGATGCTGAAGTCCAGCTCCGTGGCGCGGCGGCCGCTGGCCATCGAGAAGACGACGACGCCGCCCTCGGCGAGGGTGGCCTCGAAGGCGCTCAGCAGCGGATGGACCTTCTCCCGGGCGACCCGCACGCCCAGCAGGCCGGCCGCCTCCTCCATGGCCGCGTACACGCGCTCGACATCGCGCTCGACATCAGCGGCTTGGGACATTGGAACCTCCACGCTCGATCTTGACGATCCGTCAAAAGAGGGTCGTTACCGGTCAAAAGAGGGCCGTTACCGGGCCGCCGCGCGGCGGCAATTCCCGCCCGCGGCCGCCCCCGCTGCTCCTTGCGCTCCAACGTCGGCCACGCGCCTTGAGCGATGCTGGAGAAGCGATCGATGGCGGATTGGCACGCGGGCCGCTGGCGCATAAGGTCGTGACGGCGACGGGCCGTCCGGGGAAAATCAGGCCGCCGCCGGAAATCGACTCTCACATCCACCGGGAAACCAGCGGAAACCCACCGGAAACCCACGGGGAAACCGCCGGGAAATCACCGTAAATCCTCGAAGAGTGAAATGCGCGAGGGGGTTGGAACATGCGCGTCACTGGATACCAGACCGTGGCGGCGGAGCATGCACGGATGTCCCATGAGGAATCCGCCGTGGGCATTCCGGCCGACGGTGCGGGGCCGGTCCATCAGGATGCGTGGCGCATCGCGGAGCTGGAGCGCGAGATCGTCGAACTGCGCCGCACCAACGAGGCCCTGCGCCTGCACGCGGCCCACGGCGGGCGCACCACGGGCCTGCGGCCGGCCCTGGAGCGGCCCCTGGTCGAGTTCCGCGCGCTGGGCCCGATCGAGGCCGCCGTCGGCGGCCGGCTCGTCGACCTCGGGGCGCCCAAGCAGCGCGCCCTGCTGGCCCTGCTGGTCAGCAAGGCCGGCCGGCCGGTGGCCGTCGATGTGATCGTCGAGGAGCTGTGGGCGGGCAGCCCGCCGCCGTCGGCGATCGCCTCCCTGCAGGCCTACGTCGCCAACCTGCGGCGCGTCCTGGAGCCGGACCGGGCGCCGCGCACCCCGGCGCGGGTGCTGCGCACCTACGGCCGCGGCTATCTCCTGGACGGGCAGGCCGTCGAGGTCGACGTGCACCGCTTCGGCGAACGGGCCGCCGCCGGCTGGCGGGCCCTGGACCGGGGCGACGCGCCCTGCGCGATCCACGACTTCGGCGCGGCCCTGGCCCTGTGGCGCGGTCCGGCGTACGCCGAGGTGGCCGACACCGGCTATCTGCGCCCCGACGTGGCGCGCCTGGACGAGCTGCACCTGTCGGTGACCGAGGGGCACTGCGCGGCCCTGCTCGCGGCCGGCGCCCACGAGGTCGCGGTCGCCGAGCTCGAGGCCTTCGTGCAGGCGCACCCCTTGCGCGAGTACGGCTGCGAACTGCTCGTCCTGGCCCTGTACCGGGCGGGCCGGCAGGCGGACGCGCTGGCGGTGCTGCGGACCAACCAGCGGCGCCTGGCCGAGGAGCTGGGCATCGACCCGCGGCCGGCGCTGCGCCTGCTCGAACAGCAGATCCTCAACCAGGCACCGGCCCTGGACTGGCGGCCCCACCCGTTGGCGGCCACCGCGCCGGCCCGCCCGGCCGCGCGGCACACCGCGGCGCGCCCGGCGCGCGCACTGGCGAGCTGAACGGCCGGCCGGCGGGAAGCCCTCCTCGGCCGCGCCGGGGATCACCGCTTCGGTGAAAGCCGCCGCGCGGCGCCCGGTGGCCGGTGAACTCGCCGCGCGGCGCCGCGATGGCGGCGCGGCGGTTTCGGCACGGGGGTTCCGGCGCGGCCCGCGCCGGGCTGAAGCCCGCGCCGCGCCGCCGTCCGCGCCTGGCCTTCTCCCGTGCTTTCGTCCGTGCTTTCGTCCGCGCTTCCTTCTCTGCTTCCTTCTCTGCTTTCCCCTCTGCTTTCGTTCGTGTTTTCGTCCGTGCTTTGTTCGTGTTTTCGTCTGCGTTTTCGTCCGTGTTTTCTTGCTCGGTGCCGCCCGGAACGCGGTGCACGGGCGTGGTCCTGTGCGCACCCGGTCGCCAAATGGGCGCCAACCCGGTCCCTAGTGCGGGCCAATCCCTGCGGCCGATGCTGGGCTGCGCGGCATCGGCCGGCGCGTGTCGTCACAGGATGGAAGGCCCGCTATGGAGGTAACCGAGGTTCCGGTGCTGATCGTGGGCGGCGGGGGCTGCGGCCTGGCCGCCTCCGTCTTCCTGTCCGACCACGGGGTGGGGCACGTGCTCGTGGAGCGGCACGCGGACACGTCGATCCTGCCGAAGGCGCACTACCTCAACCAGCGCACGATGGAGATCTTCCGCCAGCACGGCCTGGCCGGTGCGGTGAGCGAACACGCGGCGGACACCGGCCAGTTCGGCAAGGTGCGCTGGCAGACCTCGCTGGCGGGCGACGGCCCGCTGGACCGCCGGGTGATCCACGAGATGGACGCCTTCGGCGGCGGCGCGCTGACCGACCGCTACGCGGCGCACGGCCCCGTACTGCCGGCCAAACTGCCGCAGCTGCGCCTGGAGCCGCTGCTGCGCCGCCAGGCCCAGCAGCGCAATCCCGGCCGCGTCCTGTTCTCCCACGAACTGCTCTCCTTCACCGAGCAGGACAAGCATGTCGTCGCCGAGATCCGCAACCTGGCCGACGGCACGGTCACCCGGATCCGCGCACGCTATGTGATCGCCGCCGACGGAGGCCGCACGCTGGGCCCCCAGCTCGGCGTACGGATGGAGGGCGTGACCAACATGGTCGACGTCACCTCCGCGTACTTCTCCGCGGATCTCTCCCGCTGGTGGCACGACGGCACCATCATCACCTGGTTCGTCAACCCCCGCCGCCCCGACCTGAACAGCACCCTGCTGGAGATGGGGCCGACCTGGGGCCGGCACTGCGAGCAGTGGGGCCTGCACTTCGCGCTCGGCGATGCCGACCGCGACGACGAGGCGGCCGTCACCGGCCGCATCCGCGAGGTCCTGGGCCTGCCCGGCCTGGACCTGACGGTGCACAAGGTGTCGCACTGGTCCATCGAGCGGGTGCTCGCCGACCGCTACCGCACCGGCCGCTTCCTGATCGTCGGCGACGCCGCCCACCGCCAGCCGCCCACCACCGGGCTCGGCCTCAACGGCGGCATCCAGGACGTGCACAACCTCGCCTGGAAGCTGGCCGCGGTCCTCGCCGGCCGCGCCGACGACGCCCTGCTGGACACCTACGCCCGCGAGCGCCGCCCGGTGGGCGAGCGCAACGTCGACTGGGGCCTGGCCACCTGGTTCCACCACCGGGTGCTGACCGAGGCGGCGCTCGGCCTGGGCGCGCACGTCCCGCCCGAGCGCCGCACGGCCGCCTTCAGCGCCTACTTCGCCGACTCCCCCACCGGCGCCCTCACCCGCGCCCGGGCGGCGGAGATCTTCGCCACCCACCGCGCCGAGTGCCACGCGCACGAGCTGGAGCTCGGGTTCGCCTACGCACAGGGCGCCCTGGTGCCCGACGGCAGCCGGCCCCCGGCCCGCTCGCCGCTGGGCACCGACTACCGGCCCACCACCCGCCCCGGTCACCGGCTGCCGCACGCCTGGCTGGAGCACGGCGGACAGCGCCTGTCCACCCTGGACCTGGCCGGTCCCTCGACGGGCTTCGCCCTGATCACCGGCGCCGCGGGCACCGCGTGGGCGAAGGCCGCCGAGCAGGTCGCCGAGAAGCTGTCCCTGCCCCTGGCCGTGGCCCGCATCGGGGACGGCGCCCCCTACACCGACACCGACCGGGGCTGGGCCGCCGTGCGGGAGGTCGCCGACGACGGCGCCGTCCTGGTGCGCCCCGACCAGCACGTGGCGTGGCGCTCGACGGGCGCGGTGGACAAACCGGCGGACGTGCTGGCCGGGGTGCTGTCCGCGCTGCTGGCCGGACAGCCGGAGCCCGGCCCGGCCGGAGCCCCCGACGGCCCCGACGGCCCCGGCGGCCCGCGGCCCGCATCCGCCGGCGCCGGCCCCACCGCCAGGACCTGAGGCGCCTTGCCGGCAGCCCGCGGTCCGACCAACGCGACTAGGAGACAGGTTATGTCCACACCCAGGGCCGTTCCCGCGGCCTCGGACCCCAGGCGGTGGGCCGTTCTCGCCGTCATCTGCGTCACCTACCTCATGCTGACCCTCGATGCGACGGTGATGAACCTGGCGCTGCCCTCGGCCCAGGACGACCTGGACTTCTCCGACGCGGACAAGCAGTGGGTGGTGACCGCGTACGCGCTGAGCTACGGCAGCCTGCTGCTGATCGGCGGCAAGCTGGCCGACCTCCTGGGCCGGCGGGAGACCTTCCTGGTCGGCCTGGCCGGCTTCGCGGCCGCCTCCGTGCTCGGCGGCGCCGCGGGCAGCTTCACGGTGCTGGTCATCGCCCGCGCCGGCCAGGGCGTCTTCGCCGCGCTGCTGGCGCCCACCGCCCTGTCGCTGCTGGCCACCACCTTCACCGCGCCCAAGGAGCGCGCCAAGGCCTTCGGCGCGTTCAGCGCGGTGGCGGCCAGCGGCGGCGGCGTGGGCCTGCTGGTCGGCGGCGCGCTGACCACCGGCCTGAACTGGCGCTGGTGCCTGTATGTCAACCTCGTCTTCATCGCGTTCTGCCTCATCGTCGGCTTCCGGACGCTGCAGAAGCAGCCGCGGGCCAAGTCCCGCCTGGACGTGGTGGGCGTACTGCTGGTCTCCAGCGGCCTGTTCTGCCTGGTCTACGGCTTCTCCAACGCCTCCACGCACGACTGGGGCACCCCCTCGACCTGGGGCGTGCTGGTGGCCGGCGCGGTGCTGCTGATCCTGTTCGGCCTCTGGCAGCCGCGCGCCCAGGCCCCGGTGCTGCCCCCGCGGGTCGTGCTCGACCGCAACCGCGGCGGCGCCTACCTCACCATGCTGTTCGCCGGCGCCGGCCTGTTCGGCATGCTGCTCTTCCTCATCTACTACCTGCAGAACAGCCTGGGCTACTCGGCGCTGAAGGCCGGGGTGTCCCTGCTGCCGACGGTGACCCTCACGGCGGTGGCGAGCACCCTCGGCAACACCCGGCTGATGCCGCGCTTCGGCCCGCGGCCGCTGGTCGTGGCGGGCATGCTCTGCAACGCCGGTGCCATGGCCCTGCTGACCCGGATCGAACCGGACTCCGCCTACGCCTCCACGATCCTGGCCCCGCTGGTGCTGATGGGCCTGGGCATGGGCAGCGTCTTCGCGGCCGCCCTGCCCACCGGCACCTCCGCGGTCAAGCCGCAGGACTCCGGTGTCGCCTCGGCGACCATCAACGCCGGCCAGCAGCTGGGCGGCGCCATGGGCACCGCGCTGCTCAACACGATCGCGGCCGGCGCCACCACCGACTACCTCTCCAGCCACCGCACCGCCCGGCCCGATCCGGCCCTGTTCGAACAGGCCGCCGTGCACGGCTACAGCCAGGTGTTCTGGTGGTGCACCGGGATCTGCGCCCTGGGCGCGGTCATCGCCGGGGCCCTGCTGCGCAGCGGCCCGCTGCCGGTGCCCGCCTGGGCGGCCAAGGACAAGCCCGCCGCGCCCGAGCAGGAGACGGCAACGGCACACTCCTGAAACGGCACCCGAAGAGGAGGGCCGGGGTGATCCCGGCCCTCCTCTTCGGGTGCCGTCAGTGTTCCGGGGGGTTGAGTGCGCGGTCCACCAGCGGGCCCGCCAGGCCCGTGTAGCCGGCCGGGTCCAGCAGGGCCGCCGCCTGGGCCGCGGTCAGCACGCCGGCCAGCTGCGGGAGTTCGGCCAGGACGGCGGCGAGCGGGCGGCCGCCGGCGGCGGCCGTCCGGGAGGCCTGGGTGAGCAGGTCCTTGGCCGCCGTCTTGCCCAGGTGCGCGGCGAGGTGGGCCGAGACCTTCTCCGAGACCAGCCGGCCGCCGGTCGCCTCGAGGTTGGCGCGCATCCGCTCGGGGCGCACGGTCAGCCCGCGCACCAGCTCCACGGCCGTGTGCGCGGCGCCGCCGGTCAGCCGCAGGGCCTCGCGCAGCGGCTGCCACTCGGCGTGCCACACCCCCGCCGCCCGCTCGTCCTCGGTCAGCAGGCACTGCAGCAGCACCGTGGCCAGGGCGGGCACTTGGAGGGAGGCGGAGCGGATCAGCGTGGCCAGCACGGGGTTGCGTTTGTGCGGCATGGCCGAGGAGGCGCCGCGCCCGGCGGGTGCGGGCTCGGCCACCTCGCCGACCTCGGTGCGGGCAAGGACCAGCACGTCCGCGGCGATCTTGCCGAGGGCTCCGGCCGTGTGGGCCAGGGCCGCGGCCACATCGGCGACGGGGGTGCGCAGGGCGTGCCAGGGCAGGGCGGGGGCGGCCAGGCCGGTCTCCTCGGCGAAGGCGGCGCCGAGTTCGTCGAGGAGCACGGCGGGGTCGGCCTGCGGGCCCGCGTACTGGAGGTAGCCGGCGAGGGTTCCGGCCGCGCCGCCGAGCGCGACGGGCAGGTTGCCGTCGGTGAGGTGCTGGAGGCGCTGGAGGCAGTCCAGGACCAGCTGGCGCCAGCCGGCCGCCTTGAGCCCGAAGGTCGTGGGCACCGCGTGCAGGGCCAGGGTGCGGCCGGCCATCACGGTGTCGCGGTGCGCGGCCGCCATGGAGGCGAGTGCGTCGGCGACGGCCCGCAGGTCCGCGGTGATCAGGCGCAGTGCCCGCGCCGTCACCAGCATCGCGCCGGTGTCCAGGACGTCCTGGCTGGTCGAGCCGCGGTGCACGTACTCGGCGGCCTGCGGGGAGCGCTCGGCGACCCGGGCGGTCAGTGCCGCGACCAGGCCCACCACCGGGTTGGCCGTCTCCCGTGCCGCCAGGGCGAGTTGGCGCAGGTCCAGCAGGTCGGCGCGGGCCGTGGCGGTGATGAGGTCGGCGGCCGCCGCGGGCACGGTGCCGCAGCGGGCCTGGGCGCGGGCCAGGGCCGCCTCGGCGTCCAGCATCGCCTGCAGCCAGGCGCGGTCGCCGACGGCCGCCTCGACGGGGGTGCCGGCGCGGACCGGGGAGAGCAGGCCCGCATCGAGATGGGCGGCCTCGGCCGCCGTCGGCGCGTGGGGCAGAAAGGAGGTCATGTGCCGGCCCTCGCCTTCGCGTTCGGGATCGCAGGGGTGCCCGGCCCGCCGGTGTCGGCGGGGAGCGCGGGCAGGGCCAGGACGGCCGCGGCGATGGCGTCGGAGTCCTCCAGGGTGACCGAGCCGACGCCGGGGCGGATGCCGGCGGCGGTCACCCAGTGCACGGACTCGGTGGGCACCCCGTAGGCGAAGCGCCGCGGATGGGGCACCCCGCGGGCGTCGATCAGGTGGTAGGGCTGCTCGGTCACGGCCAGGCCGCCGGTCTCGTAGTCGGCCGGGCCGCCGGCTGCCGGGATGCGGTACGGGCGCGCCTGCCCGGTGCGCAGCAGCTCGCGCAGCAGCGGGTCCGCGGTGCGCCGCAGGTCGATCTCGGGCAGGCGCGCCTCGATGAGGGCGGTGGCCCGCACCCGTACGTCGGGGATGTGGCTGGAGGTGGCCACGAAGCAGGCACCGCGGGCCTCGGGGCCCTCGGGGTTCTCGGGGTTCTCGGGGTTCTCGGGGTTCTCGGGGTTCTCGGTGGTGATGTCGAGGCCGGGGCCGAGCACCTCCAGGACGCCCGCGTCGATGACCGCGGCCAGCTCCTCGATGCGCGAGGCCGGCGGGCCGATGGACAAGAAGGCGTTGAGCGGCGTGTACCAGTGGTCGAGGTCGTCGCGGTGGGAGGCGGCGGTCAGGCCCGCGTGGTCCACGGCCAGGCGCAGTTCGTTGCGCAGGTCGCGCAGGACGTCCAGGGCGGCCTTGAGGGGTCCGCTGACGTTGCCCTGGCGGGCCAGGCGGACGTCGTCGTCGAGGTAGCCGCGCAGCCAGCGCCCGAACGCGGCCCGGTCGCGCAGCGCGGCGGGGGGGTAGGGGCGGGCCAGGCGCTGCCAGTCGAAGCGCTCGGCGGCGGGGATGCCGGCCGCCTCCAGCAGCGCCTCCTCGCCCTCCCCCGGGCCGGCGTCCAGGTAGTGCTCGGTGAACTCCTCGATGGCGTGCGGCAGGTGGCCGCGCCGGGCGAGCAGCGCGGCGTAGTAGACGCTGCACACCTCCTTGGAGATCAGCGGCCACAGCTCGGCGGCGAAGTCGATGCCCGCGTGCTGGGGGCCCCGCGCGCGCAGGGCCTTGATGTGGTCCAGGGTCAGGCGCCGCGGGAAGTAGCGGCCCAGGGCGCCCTTCTCGTTCTCGCCGCGGGCCTGGTAGGGCACGCCGCGGCGCGAGCCGGCGTACAGGCGCGGTTCGCGGCCCGAGGGCCGGTAGACCAGGCGGCCGCCGGTGCGGGTGAAGGTGCCGCCCCTGCCCTGGGTGAACAGGGCCAGGTAGTCGAAGAAGTTCAGGCCCAGGCCGCGCAGCAGCACCGCCTGGCCGGGGGCGATGCCCGACAGGTCGACGTCGGCCGGGTTGGCCGGGGCCAGATAGGTCAGCCCGCCGCGCGCCGCGAACCGTGCCAGCTTCTCCTCGGCCGCGGTGGGCCGCACCGGCAGGTGGCCCTGGGCCAGGACGACCGCGGACAGGCCGGACAGGCGGGTGCCGTCCTCGCACACGACGGTCTGCGTACGCCCCCCGCCGTCGGGGCCGGTGGCGGGGTCGTCGTGGAGGGCGATGGCGCGGACGGCGTGTGTGCGCACCCGGGTGTGCGCGGCGGCGTTCGCGACGACCCGCTGGAACGCCCAGGTCAGATAGGTGCCGTACAGGGCGCGGGTGGGGTAGGTGTCGGGGGTCAGCCGCCGGGCCTCGGCGAGGGTCTCCTCGGCGTAGCCGGCCCGGGGAAGGCTCTCCAGTGTGCCCGAGGCCAGGGCCTTGGCCCAGGCGAACAGGCTCGGCCCCTCGTCCAGGGGGCCGGCGATGCGGACGCTGGCGTCGGTGTAGACCGTGACCTGGCAGGCCACGGTGTTCATCAGCAGGTGCCGGGACTGCGTGGGGCGCCACACCCGTCCCGAGCCCGGCGGATCCGGGTCGACCACATGCACGGTGACGGTGTCCCAGCGGGGCGACTTCCGTTCCTGCGCACAAATCCGTTCCAGTACGGAAAGTCCTCGCGGGCCTGCGCCGACGAGGCAGATCTCCAGGCGCGCCGCCGCTTCCCCGGGGGTGGGCGGGGCGGAAGTCGGGACTCTTTGTCCGACCCGATGCGTGCCGTCCATGGGGCCTCCTTCTTGCGCCACGCTCGGGCCAGCCGCTCGGATTTACCTGGAAATCGACTCGAAAGCTTCCCGGATCCCGTCTTTCTTCCTGCGCGACCCGAACGCGGCTATATCCAACCTCCAGCAGGCCTCGGTACGTTCGGCGAGTGCTGGCGGCCCGCGGCCCTTTGTGTGGCGCGGCCCAGAGATTCCGGACCTCATGGCGTGAAAGCGTTGTCGGACACCGCCGCACGCCGGGGGACGGAAAGGCAAGGCTGCTGAACTCGCCGCACCGCGCAGGTCCGCTCCTGTCACCCCACGATGGAGAATTCGATGACGGTATGGCAGTGCTCCAGGAATAACTCCCACGAAGGCGATGCCGTCGCGGGGTCCCTCCTGTGTGCCCACTGCATCGGCCAGGCGGAGGCCACCTTGCGCGTGCTTCCCGCCCTGCACCAGGAGTGCCTGCACCACACGGCGCCGGCGCCGCGGCGCAGCAATCCCACGCGGGTCTCGGGCAGCCGCACCCTCGACCAGGTGAACATCGCGGTCCTGGAGGCCCGTTCCCGCCTGCTGGCCGCCCTGGAGGCGTGGTCGGACACCGTCGCCGCCGGGCGCGGCATCGCCGTCCCGGCCCGCTCGGTGCCCCGCCTGGCCGCCTTTTTGGCCGAGCATCTGCGCTGGCTTGCGGCGCAGCCGTGCGCCGCGGACTTCGTGGACGAGACCGAGCGCCTGGCCGCCGAGCTGCGCGCCGCGATCGACCCCGCGTCCGGTGAACTGCGCACCGCCATCAGGAAATGTGTCGTGGACCGCTGCGGCGGAGTGATCACCACGCCGCTGAATTCCGGCGGGCGGCCGCCGGCCGACCGCCTGGAGTGCTCCATGGGACATGTATGGGAAATCCGGGAATGGCTGAAGCTGAGGTCCCTGATGGAACAGCAGCGCACGGGTGCCGGCTCGTGACGGGGCCCACTCCCCCGCGCCACCGGCTCGTTCCCACGAATGTCGCGGCACTGGCCGTCGGAGTGACCGAGGCGACCATTCGGAAATGGGTGAGCCGCGGAAAGATCACCCGCTACGGCGCCCCCCACTGCCGTTCGGAGTTCGATATCGACGAGCTGGTCGAGATCGCCCTGCTGAGGCATAACGGGACATCGTCGCAGAAACCGGCAGGTCCGGTCCCACCGCAGAAACGAGAAGGGGAGCTGAGAGCGTTGTCGCTACCGAGCTCTGAGGCCTCGGTACCGTCCCCGGTACCGGCCTCTGCACCGGTCCTCGCGGACGGGGCGCCACAGGGCCGGGCCCGCGCCGTGGGCATCGGCCGCGCCCACGCCAAGGCCATTCTGCTGGGCGAGCACGCGGTCGTGTACGGGGCCGCGGGGGGGGGGGGGGGGGGGCCCCCGCGGGCGGGCACGGGGCGCCCCCCCGGGTGGGCCGGGAGGGCCCCGGGCCGCGCCGCGGGCCCAAATTCTGTTACCGCCGCCCGGTACG
>NZ_JBHYJH010000103.1:13634-34325 GCF_042740445.1 Streptomyces sp. NPDC059003
TGGGCCCGCCCCCCCGCAAGGCACTTCGGGGGGGGCGCCCGCGGGGTGGTGTCGGGGGCGGCGGGGGGGGCCGTGCCGATCCCGCAGCTGACGGCCACGGCCAGCGCCGGCTGGTCGGCCGGCAGCGCGCAGGCCGGCGCCGCGGACAACTTGTCGTTCACCGCGACCGGTTCGGTGACCCGCACGATGGTGACGCAGGTCTCCGAGAGCCTGCGCCGGCTGACGGCGGCGTTCAAGGCGCGCACGGGGGTGACCGACGAGGCGCACCTGGACGTCATTGTCGACGGCACGGTGCCGCCCGGCGGCGGGCTGGGCTCCAGCGCCGCCACCTCGCGGGCGATCGTGCTGGCCCTGGCCAATCTCTTCGACCGCGACCTGAGCGATGCGGACGCCTTCGATCTGGTGCAGACGGCCGAGAACGTGGCGCACGGGCGGGCCAGCGGCGTGGACGCGCGGGCCGTCGGCGCCAGTGCCCCGCTGCGCTTCCAGGCGGGCCGGGCCGCCGAACTGGCCATCGGCTGCGACACCTTGCTCGTGGTGGCCGACAGCGGCAGTCCGGGCAGCACCAAGGAGGCCGTGCGCCGGCTGCGCGCGAGTTTCACCGGCGCCGGTGCGCAGGAGCGCTTCGTGGAGCGCGCGGGCCGCCTCGTCGACACCGCCGTCGCGGCGCTCGCCGCGGGCCGGGCCGCGGAGCTGGGCGCGCAGCTGACGGAGTATCACGCGCTGCTGGGTGCGGCCGGGCTGAGCACCGACCGGATCGACGCCCTGGTCACGGCCGCGCTGGACGCGGGCAGCCTCGGCGCGAAGATCACCGGTGGCGGTCTGGGCGGCTGCATGATCGCGCTGACCCGCCCGGAGCACGCCCGCACGGTCACCGCCCGCCTGCACGAGACCGGCGCCGCCCAGACCTGGGTCGTACCGCTGAGGAGGGCCAGTGGCCATGTCTGAACAGACCGTGTCCGAGCCGGCCGCGCCCGAACAGGCCCTGCCCGCACCGGCCGTGCCCGCACCGCCCGCGCCCGTCGCGTCCGGCGTGTCCGGTGTGTCCGGGCGGGCCGTGCGCATGCCGGGCGGGGCGCCGGTGCGCGCGCCCGGGGAGCCGGCCGCGGCCACCGCCGTCGCGCACCCCAACATCGCGCTGATCAAGTACTGGGGCAAGCGGGACGAGGAGCTCGTCCTGCCGTGCACCGACAGCCTGTCGATGACCCTGGACATCTTCCCCACCACCACGACCGTGCGCTGCGCCCCCGGGGCGCGGCGCGATGTCGTGACCCTTGGCGGGGTGCCCGCGACCGGCGAGGCGCTGGCGCGCATCGTGGCCTTCCTGGACCTGGTCCGCGACCGGGCGGGGGTGTTCGTGCGGGCCGTCGTCGACACCCGCAACACGGTGCCCACCGGGGCCGGACTCGCCTCCTCCGCCAGCGGGTTCGCCGCCCTGGCGGTGGCCGCCGCGCACGCCTACGGGCTCGATGCGGACCCCACCGCGCTGTCGCGCCTGGCGCGGCGCGGCTCCGGTTCGGCGTCCCGGTCGATCTTCGGCGGCTTCGCCCTGTGGCACGCGGGCCACGGCAGCGAAGGCGGTGCAGGAGTGGGGGGCGGCGCGGGGGGTGCGGCCGATCTCGCCTCGTACGCGGAGCCGGTGCCCGCGGGCGAGCTGGATCCGGCGCTGGTCGTCGCGGTCGTCGACGCCGGGCCCAAGCACCTCTCCAGCCGCGCCGCCATGCGCCGCACCGTTGAGACCTCGCCGCTGTACGGGCCGTGGGCCGCCTCCAGCGCCGACGACCTGGCCGCGATGCGCCTCGCGCTGCTGCGCGCCGATCTCGAGGCGGTCGGCGAGATCGCCGAGCGCAACGCGCTGGGCATGCACGCGACCATGCTGGCGGCCCGGCCGGCGGTGCGCTACCTGGCCCCGGCCTCACTGGCGGTGCTCGACAGCGTGCTGCAGCTGCGCCGCGAGGGGGTGCTCGCCTACGCCACCATGGACGCGGGCCCGAACGTGAAGGTGCTGTGCCGCAGCCCGGACGCGCAGCGGGTGGCCGCCGCCGTACGCACCGCCTGCGCCGGCGGTGCGGTGCACGTCGCCCGGCCCGGCCAGGGTGCCCGCCTGCTCGAGGCGGACGGGCGATGACCGGCGGGCGGGCGGTGGTGCGCAGCGCGCCGGGCAAGCTGTTCGTCGCGGGCGAGTACGCGGTCCTCGAACCCGGCAGTCCGGCGATCGTGACCGCCGTGGAGCGGGCCGTCACCGTCACCGTGCGCGCCTCCAGTACGCGCGGCGTCGTGATCGTCTCCGACCTGGTGGCGGACCCGATGCGCTGGCAGTGGCAGGGCGCGCGCCTGCGGGTGGCCCCGGGGCAGGACGAGCAGCAGGTGCGTACCGCTTCGGCGCATGTGGTGGCGGCCGTGGAGAGTGTCGCCGCGCTGCTGGCCGAGCACGGCCTGCCCCCGCCCCGGGTGCGCATCGCCGTGGAAAGCACCCTGCACGAGCGGGGGCGGAAGTTCGGTCTGGGCTCCAGCGGCGCGGTGACGGTGGCGAGCGTGGAGGCCCTGGCCGCCCACGGCGGGCTGATGCTGTCGCGCCCGCAGCTGCTGCGCCTGGCGCTGCTGGCGGGCGCGCGGCTGGATCCCCGGGGCTCCGGCGGCGATCTCGCCGCCGCCGTCTACGGCGGCTGGATCGCCTACCGTGCGCCCGACCGCGCCCGGGTGCGTGCGCTCGCGCGGCGCCGCGGCATCGCGGCGGCGCTGCGCGCGCCCTGGCCGGGCCTGGAGGTGACCCCGCTGCCCGCACCGCGCGGCCTGCGCCTGGAGGTCGGCTGGACCGGACGGCCCGCCTCCACCGCCCGCCTGGTGGGCGGCCTGCACCGGCGCGGCTGGCGCGAGCTGGCCGCCTACAAGGAGTTCGTCGCGGCCAGCACCGACCTGGTCACCGCCGCGATCGACGCGCTGACCGGCGGCGACGACATGGCGCTGCTGCGCCAGGTCCGGTTGGCCCGCACGGAGTTGGCGCGCCTGGACGCCGCGGTGGGCCTGGGCATCTTCACGCCCGAGCTGACGGCGCTGTGCGCGGCGGCGGAGGCCGTCGGCGGCGCGGCCAAGCCGTCGGGGGCCGGCGGCGGCGACTGCGGCATCGCCCTGCTGGACGCCGGCGCCGCCGACGACATCGCGCGCGTGCACCGGCGGTGGGCCGCCGGCGGCGTGCGGCCCCTGTTCGTGGGACCCGCCCCGGAAAGGAACCTGCCATGAGCAGTGCTCAACGCAAGGACGACCATGTCCGCCTGGCCATGGAGCAGCAGCGGGCGCACCGCGGCCACAGCCCCTTCGACGAGGTGGCCTTCGTCCACCACGCGCTGGCCGGCATCGACCGGCCCGACATCTCGTCGGCCACGTCCTTCGCCGGCATCCACTGGAGGGCCCCGCTCTACATCAACGCGATGACCGGCGGCTCCGCCCACACCGGCGCCATCAACCGGGACCTGGCCACCGCCGCCGCCGAGAGCGGCATCGCCATCGCCTCGGGCTCCATGAGCGCCTATCTGAAGGACCCCTCCTGCGCCGGCACCTTCCGCGTGCTGCGCAGCCACAACCCGCACGGCTTCGTGATGGCCAACATCAACGCCACCACCTCCCTGGACGGGGCGCGCCGGGCCGTGGACCTGCTGGAGGCCGACGCCCTGCAGATCCACCTCAACACCGCGCAGGAGACCCCCATGCCCGAGGGCGACCGGTCCTTCGCCTCCTGGGCGGGGCGGATCGAGCAGATCGCGGCCGGCGCCGGCGTCCCCGTGATCGTCAAGGAGGTCGGCAACGGCCTGAGCCGGCAGACCATCGACGTCCTCGCCGAGCTGGGCGTGGCGGTGGCCGATGTCGCCGGGCGCGGCGGCACCGACTTCGCCCGCATCGAGAACGGGCGCCGCGAGAGGGCCGACTACGCCTTCCTGCACGGCTGGGGCCAGTCCACCGCCGCCTGCCTGCTGGACGCCCAGGACGCGCCGCTGCCGGTGCTCGCCTCCGGCGGCGTGCGCCACCCGCTGGACGTCGCCCGCAGCCTGGCCCTTGGCGCCCGCGCCGTCGGCGTCTCCGGCCTCTTCCTGCGCACCCTGATCGACGACGGCGTCAGCGCCCTGGTCGCCCGCATCACCACCTGGCTGGAGCAGCTGGCCGCCCTGCAGACCATGCTCGGGGCCCGCACCCCCGCCGACCTGGCCCGCTGCGACGTGCTGATCCAGGGCTCGCTGCGCGACTTCTGCACCGACCGCGGCATCGACACCGGCGCGCTCGCCCGCCGCTCCAGCCTGCTGGACTCCCTTGACGTACTCGACCTGACAGGAAGCACACCATGACCGACACCCATGCGATCGCCGGCGTCCCGATGCAGTGGGTGGGGCCCGTGCGCATCTGCGGCAACGTCGCCGAGATGGAGACCAAGGTGCCGCTGGCCACCTACGAGTCGCCGCTGTGGCCCTCGGTGGCCCGCGGCGCGCGCATCTCCATGCTCACCGACAAGGGCATCGTCGCCACCCTGGTCGACGAGCGGATGACCCGCTCGGTGCTGGTGGAGGCCCTCGACGCCCCCACCGCGTACGCGGCCGCCCGCGCTGTCGAGGCCCGCCTGGGCGAGCTGCAGGAGGTGGTGCGCGGCTGCAGCCGCTTCGCGCACCTGCTCGGCGTCCGCCACGAGATCACCGGCCATCTGCTGTTCCTGCGCTTCGAGTTCAGCACCGGGGACGCCTCCGGCCACAACATGGCAACGCTGGCCTCCGACGCACTGCTGCGCCACCTGCTGCAGACCATTCCCGGGATCTCGTACGGGTCCATCTCGGGCAACTACTGCACGGACAAGAAGGCCACCGCCATCAACGGCCTGCTCGGCCGCGGCAAGAACGTGGTCACCGAACTGACCGTGCCGCGCGCCCTGGTCGAGGAGCAGCTGCACACCACCGCCGCGAAGATCGAGAAGCTGAACGTCCGCAAGAACCTGCTGGGCACCCTGCTGGCGGGCGGGATCCGCTCGGCCAACGCCCACTACGCGAACATGCTGCTCGGCTTCTACCTGGCCACCGGCCAGGACGCGGCCAACATCGTCGAGGGCTCCCAAGGCGTCACCACCGCCGAGGACCGCGACGGCGACCTGTACTTCTCCTGCACGCTGCCGAACCTGATCGTCGGCACCGTCGGCAACGGCAAGGCCCTGGGCTTCGTCGAGACGAACCTGACCCGCCTGGGCTGCCGTGCCGAGCGCGCGCCCGGCGAGAACGCCCGCCGTCTGGCCGTCACCGCGGCGGCCACCGTGCTGTGCGGCGAGCTGTCCCTGCTGGCCGCGCAGACGAACCCCGGCGAGCTGATGCGCGCCCACGTCCGCCTGGAACGCTCCCACACGACCGCAAGGGTTGGTGTCTAGGACATGCCCCTGTCCATCGGAATCCACGATCTGTCCTTCGCCACGGGCGAGTTCGTCCTGGCCCACACCGAGCTCGCCGCGCACCACGGCACCGACATCGGCAAGTACCACGCCGGCATCGGCCAGGAGGCGATGAGCGTGCCCGCCGCCGACGAGGACATCGTCACCCTCGCCGCCGCGGCCGCCGCCCCCCTCGTCGCAGCCCACGGCACCAGCGGGATCCGCACGGTCATCCTGGCCACCGAGTCCTCCATCGACCAGGCCAAGGCGGCCGGCGTGTACGTGCACTCGCTGCTCGGGCTGGCCTCGGCGACGCGCGTGGTGGAGCTGAAGCAGGCCTGCTACGGCGCCACCGCGGCCCTGCAGTTCGCCATCGGCCTGGTGCGGCGCGACCCCGCCCAGCAGGTCCTGGTCATCGCCAGCGACATCTCCAAGTACGAGCTGGACAGCCCCGGCGAGGCCACCCAGGGAGCGGCGGCGGTGGCGATGCTCGTCGGCGTGGACCCGGCCCTGGTGCGCATCGAGGACCCCTCGGGGGTGTTCACCGCCGACGTCATGGACTTCTGGCGGCCCAACTACCGCGAGGCGGCCCTGGTGGACGGCCCCGGCTCGGTGGCGGCCTACCTGCAGGCCGCCGAGGGCGCCTGGAAGGACTACGGCGAGCAGGGCGGGCGCGCCCTGGAGGAGTTCGCCGCGTTCTGCTACCACCAGCCCTTCACCCGGATGGCCGCCAAGGCCCACCGCCACCTGCTGAACTTCACCGGCAACGACACCGGCACCGAGGCCGTCACCGGCGCCGTCGGCCTGACCACCGCCTACAACCGGCTGATCGGCAACAGCTACACCGCCTCGCTCTACCTGGGCCTGGCCGCCCTCCTCGACCAGGCCGAGGACCTCACCGGCCGCCCCATAGCCCTGTTCAGCTACGGCTCCGGATCGGTCGCCGAGTTCTTCGCCGGCGTGCCCGTGGCCGGCTACCGCCGGCGGCTGCGCACCGAGCAGCACCGCACCGCGATCGCCCGGCGCACTCCGGTCTCCTACGCCGCCTACCGCGCCCTGCACCAGCGGGCCCTGCCCACCGACGGCAGCGACCACGCCACCCCTGAGCAGACCACCGGCCCCTTCCGCCTGGCCGGGATCAGCGGCCACAAGCGCCTGTACGAGACCCGGTAGCCGCCGTGCCGCCCACCGCGCCGGGCGCCCGGCCGCATGAGAAGCATGAGAAGAGGGCCGCCGCATGAGCGAGGTCAGGATCCTGGGGACGGGCGCCTATGTGCCCGAGCGGGCCGTGTCCAACGACGAGGTCGCCGCGGCGGCCGGGGTCGACGACGCCTGGATCGTCCACAAGACCGCGATCCGCGGCCGCCGCTGGGCCGCGCCCGGCCAGGCCACCTCGGACCTGGCCGTGCACGCGGCCCGGGCCGCACTCGACGCGGCCGGCGTCACGGCCGGTGAGCTGTCGGTGATCGTGGTCGCCACGTCCACGCCGGACCGGCCGCAGCCGCCCACGGCCGCCTATGTGCAGGCCGGCCTGGGCGCGGCCGGTGCGGCGGCGCTGGATGTCAACTCCGTGTGCTCCGGCGAGGTGTTCGCGCTGTCGGCCGCCGAGGGCCTGCTCGCGCGGCGCGGCGGCCATGCGCTGGTCATCGGCGCCGACGTGTACTCGCGCATCCTCAACCGCGCCGACCGCAGGACCGCCGTGCTCTTCGGCGACGGCGCCGGCGCGATGGTCCTGGGCCCGGCCCCCACCGCCACCGGGGCGGG
The DNA here is from genome assembly GCF_042740445.1 of Streptomyces sp. NPDC059003. Taxonomy (NCBI): domain Bacteria; kingdom Bacillati; phylum Actinomycetota; class Actinomycetes; order Kitasatosporales; family Streptomycetaceae; genus Streptomyces; species Streptomyces sp. NPDC059003. Next base: position 20,794 of record NZ_JBHYJH010000103.1, read on the forward strand.
GGCGGGGGCGCGTATCCGGCATCTGCAGCTGTCCTCCTTCGGCGAGTTCGCCCACCTCATCGAGGTGCCCGGCGGCGGCAGCCGGCTGCCCCTGGACGAGCAGGCCCTGGCCGCGGGCCGGCAGTACTTCACCATGGACGGGCGCGGGGTGCGCCGCTTCGTCGCCGACCATCTGCCGCGGCTGGCCAAGCAGTTCCTCGACGAGGCCGGCGTGGTCCCCGACGACATCGCCCACTTCGTGCCGCACCAGGCCAACGGCGTGCTGCTGGACGCGCTCTTCGCCGACCTGGCGCTGCCTCACGCCACCATGCACCTGACGTTGACCCAGTACGCCAACACCGGCGCCGCCTCCATCCCCCTGACCCTGGACGCGGCCCGGCGCAGCGGCGCCTTGCGGCCGGGCGAGCTGATCCTGCTGGCCGGGTTCGGCGGCGGCATGGCCGCGGGGTTCGCGCTCCTTCAATGGTGAGAGCGCGCCGCAGGCGCCGCCCGCTGCCGCGGGGTTGAGGGTCCCCCTGGCGGCGGGCGGCCCCCACGGGGGCTGCAGCGGGCCGGCCCGCCCCCGCCACCGGCGGGGGCGGGCGCCGCTGCGGTGCCCCGCTCACGGCTGCAGCCGGCCCACCCTCCAGGCGCCGCGGGTGCGCTGGTAGAGCAGCCGCTCGTGCAGCCGGTCGCTGCCCTGGCCCCAGAACTCGACGGTGACCGGCTCCAGGCGGTAGCCCACGAAGGTGTCGGGGCGCGGCAGCGGGCGCAGCGGGGTGCCCAGCTCCCGCGCCCTGGCCCGCAGCCGGGCCACATCCTCCAGACCGTCGAGGGGCTCGCTCTGGCGCGAGGCCGTGCTCATCGCGTGCGTGAAGGGGGCCCGCGCGCACCACAGCTCCTGCGACCGCGCCGCGGGCAGGGGGCTGACCGGGCCGGCGAAGGTGACCTGCCGGCTGGTCTCGCGCCAGTACAGCACGCCCGATGCCCAGGGGTTCTGGGCCAGTTCGCGGCCCTTGCGGCTGCCGGCGTGGGTGAGGAAGACGATGCCGTCGCCGCTGACCTCGCTCAGGGCCACGGTGCGCGAGGAGGTGCGCCCCTGGGCGTCGGCGGTGGCCAGGGCCAGCGCGCGCGGCTCGCGCACCCCCCGCTCGGCGGCGTCCGCGAGCCAGGCGGCCAGCAGCCCCAGGGGCTCTTCGGGCGGCTGGATGAACTCGGGGAAGGGCACCTGCACAGTGCCGGTCATCGTCTCCGACCGGGGCACGGCAGCACCGGCAGCGGCGGCGGGGGCGGTGAGGTCAGACATGCAGGACCCCTTCCAGGGTGATCACGCCGGCGCCCGAGACCTCGACGCTGGTGACGTCCTCGCCGCTGCCGTGCGCGAGCGCGCCCATGGGCGAGGGGCGGCCCATCTCCACGCCCTGGGTGATGACGAGGCGCTGCCCGTAGCCGGCCAGGCCGTGGCGGGCCAGGTGGATGGCGATGGGGCCCGCGGCGGAGCCGGTGGCCGCGTCCTCCACGACCCCGTAGGCGGGTGAGAACATCCGGTTGCGCCAGGAACTGCCCTGGCCCGCGAAGCAGTTGGCCGCCATGTCGGGAAAGGCGGCAAGGGCGCGGTGGTCGGGGTCCAGCTTGGACAGCGCCTCGACGCTCTCCAGGCCGACCAGGACGTGCCTGGGGCCGTTGCGGTAGATCTCCACCGGCAGCGCCGCAGAGGGGATGCCGAGCGCCTCAAGGAGTTCCCCGGCCCGGTCGAAGGGCTCCCACACCGGCACCGGCTGGCGCATGCTCGCCCACACCGCCCGGCCGTCCTTGCGCCGCAGCTCGAAGGGGATCACGCCCATGGCGGTCTCGACCGCCAGCCGGTCGCCCTCGATGCGCCGGCCGAGCGCGATGGCGGTGCCCAGCAAGGGGTGCCCGGCGAAGGGCAGTTCGTTGACCGGCGTGAAGATCCGCACATGGGCGTGGTGGTCCGGGTGGCGGGGGCGGAGCACGAAGGTGGTCTCCGACAGGTTCATCTCCCGGGCGATGGCCTGCATCTGCTCGCCGCTCAGGTCGTCGGCCCCGTCGTACACCGCCACCGGATTGCCGGTGAGCGGCGCCGTGGCGAACGCGTCGACGACGACATAGGTGTGCATCTGGTCTCCCTTTGACTCCACTTGACTCCACTGGTGTGCTCTCGGCAGGCCCGCCCCCCCCCGGGGGTCAGGGGCGGGCGGCGGCGGTGGCCGGCTGGAGCAGCGCGGCCAGGCGGGTGGCGACGATGCGCGGCCCCTGCCGGGTCAGCACCGACTCCGGGTGGAACTGCAGGGAGGCAAAGCCCGGCCCGCTCAGGGCGTGCACCTCTCCTGTGGCTGCGTCCCTGCTGACGCGGACGCTCCCGTGGCCGGGCGCGGTGAATTGGTCGGCGTCGGCCAGGAGCGCGAAGGTGTTGTAGAAGCCGACCTGTTCGGCGGCGCCGAACAGGTCGATCTGCTTCTGCACGCCCTGGTGGGGGGTGGGCCTGCGGTGCAGCTGCAGGCCCAGCTGCAGGCCCAGGACCTGGTGGCTGAGGCACACCGCCAGAAACGGGCGCCGCTGGTGCAGCAGGGCCCGCACCGCCTGGTGCAGGTGGCGCATCTTGGGGTGGGCGCGCCGGCGCGGGTCGCCCGGGCCGGGGCCGAGCACGATCAGGTCGTGGCCCTCCAGGGCGTAGGGCTCGTCGAAGCGGCGCAGGCTCACCTTCAGCCCCAGGGAGGTGAGTTGCTGCTGCAGCATGGAGGTGAAGGTGTCCTCGGCGTCCACCACCAGCACCGAGCGATCGGCCAGCTGCGGGTGCGCCGCGGGGCGCGCGGGGGTGTCGGTGAGCCAGAAGTCGGCCAGGGCGGCGTTGCGCCGGGTGAGGGCCTGGCGTACCGCCGGGTGCTCGCCGAAGCGCTGGGTGCGGGCTCCGGCGCCGAAGGCGGAGAGCAGGGCGGCGGCCTTGGCGCGGGTCTCGGCGGCCTCCGCGGCGGGCTCGGAGTGGCGCACGATGGTGGCGCCGACGCTCAGCGTGAGCCGGCCGGCCGCGCTGATGTCGGCGGTGCGGATGAGGATCGCGGAGTCCATGGTGCGCGCGCCGGCCCCGTCCCGGCCGATGAGGGCGGCGGCGCCGCTGTAGTAGCCGCGCCCGCCGCTCTCGTAGCGCGTGATGGTGCGGCAGGCGCTCTGCAGCGGGCTGCCGGTGACGGTGGGGGCGAACATCGTCTCGCGCAGGATGTCGCGCACGTCGCGGTCGGTGCGCCCCTCGATGAAGTACTCGGTGTGGGCGACCTTGGCCATCTCCTTCAGGTACGGGCCCACCACCCGGCCGCCGCCGGGGCAGATCCGGGCCATCATCTTCAGTTCCTCGTCGAGCACCATGTACAGCTCGTCGGTCTCCTTGCGGTCGCCCAGGAAGTCCAGGACGCCGGTGAGGGTCGGCCCGGTGGGCGGGTAGCGGTAGGTGCCGCTGATGGGGTTCATCACGGCGGTGCCCCCGGCCAGGCTGACGTGCCGCTCGGGTGAGGCGCCGAGCAGGGTGCGGGTGCCCAGGTGGATGAGGAAGGTCCAGTGGGCGCCGGACTCGCGCTCGAGCAGGCGGCGGAAGAGGGCGGGGGCGCTTGGGGGCCCGTAGTCGGTGATGTCGGCGACGAAGGTGCGTTTGATGACGAAGTTGGCGCCCTCGCCGGTGCCGATCATTTCCTTGACCACGCGCCGCACCACGTCCTCGTAGGCGGCGTCGTCGACGTCGAAGCCGGCGCCGGACAGCGGGGTGGGCACGTCGGGGATGCGGGCGAGGACCTGGGCCAGGGGCAGCTGCTGCTGGCCGGTGATACTCATCGCGACCAGGTCGGTGCCGTCGTCGGCGCAGGCGAAGCCGCGCTCGGTCAGCTGCCGGTAGGGCACCACGACCAGCACCTCGTGACGGGCACCGCCACCGCAGGCGGTGTCGGGGGCGCCCTCGGCCGGTGGGGCGGGCAGCGGGATGTCGGCGAGGGCGGCGGGCAGCACCGTCTCGCCCGTCAGGACCTCCACCGTGTCCGTCCCGGTGGCGCCGGGCCGGTGCAGCAGGGCGTAGGGCCGGCCGCTGCCGGCCAGCACCTGGGCGAGCAGGTCGCCGCTCATGCGAACACCTCCTGGGCCAGCACGACGCGGGCGCAGCGCTCGGCGGCGTAGGTCAGGGCCTGGCGGTGGTAGTGGGCGGAGAAGTCGGCGGTGGCGTCGGCGACGAAGAAGGGCTGGATGTCGTGGCTGAAGGCGTCCACGGCCGTGGCCAGGACGCCGACGTGGGCGTACACGCCGCACAGGATGAGCTGGTCACGCCCGGCGGCGCGCATGCGGGTGAGCAGGTCGGTGCGGAAGAAGGCGCTGTAGCGCCACTTGGTGAGCTGCCAGTCGTGCGCGGCCGGGGCCAGGGCGTCGACGACGCGGCGGTCCTCGGGCGCGGTGCGCATGCCCGGGCCCCAGAAGTCCTTGAGCAGGCCGCGCTGCTGGTCGCTCATGCCGCCGGGCTGGGCGGTGTAGGCCACCGGCACCCCGCGGGCGGCGCAGCGGGCGCGCAGCCGGGCCGCGCGCTCGATCACCTCGCGGCGCAGCGGGTCGGGCAGGGGGTTGAGGAAGTAGCGCTGCATGTCGTGGACGAGGAGCACCGCGCGCTCGCCGGCAGGCTCCCAGGACACGGCGGCCGGCGGCAGGTCGCCCTGGGCGGGCAGCGGGTAGGCGGACAGGGCGGGTATGCCGGTCATGGCGTGGGTTCCTGTTCCTGCGCGGGTGCGCACATTCCTGCTCGGTACGGAAAATCGGTACGGAAGACCGGTACGGGAATCGGTAGGGAGGAGGAGAAGGAGAGGGGTGGTCAGGGGGTCCAGGCGGAGATCACGGACAGGGCCTGGCGGGGGGTGAGGCGCGGGTCGCAGAAGGTGGTGCGGCACTGGCCGACACGGGGCAGGTCGGCTGCGGTGTCGGCGCACTCGGTGACGGCATCGGGCGTGGTCTCCAGGTGCAGCCCGCCGGGGGTGGCGCCCGCGGCGCGCACGGCCCTCTGGAAGCGGGAGACCTCCAGGGCGACGGTGGCGACGATGCGGGTCTTGTGGCCGCCGGGTGCGGTGATGGTGTTGCCGTGCATCGGGTCGGTGAGCCAGATGGCGGGGTGGCCGGCCCGGCGCACGGCCTCCACCAGGGGCGGCAGGCGGGCGGCGACGCGGTCCGCGCCCATCCGTGCGATCAGGGTGAGCCGTCCCGGCTCGCGCCAGGGGTCCAGACGCTCGCACAGGGCCAGGAGTTCGCCTGCTTCCATGGTGGGGCCGACCTTGCAGGCCACCGGGTTGGCCACCCCGCACAGCAGGGCGACGTGGGCGCCGTCGACCTGCCGGGTGCGCTCGCCGATCCACGGCCAGTGCGTGGAGCTGAGGAACAGCCCGTTCTGGTCGTCGGAGCGGAGCATGGGCACCTCGTAGTCGAGCAGCAGCGCCTCGTGGCTGGTCCACACCGCGGGGCCGATCGCCTCGCGGCCCGCGGCGCGCTCGCGCCAGCCCAGGTGGCCGACGATGTCGCTGGCGGCCATGTAGCCGGTGAGGATGCGCAGCGGGTCCGCGCGGCGGCTCTCGGCGTCGGCTTCGGGGCCGTTGACCATGTGCCCGCGAAAGGCGGGCAGTTCGACGCCGTCGACGGTCTCGGTGTCCTTGGTGCGGGGCTTGGCGAACTGTCCCGCGATGCGTCCCGCGCGCAGCACGGGCCGGCCGCCTCTCAGCCCGAGCGCCCCGGCGAGCAGGTCGAGCACGGCCGCCTTGCGGGCCACCGGGCCCGGCCCGCACTCCTGGGGGTCCTCGGCGCAGTCCCCGCCCTGCACGACCAGGGCCTTGCCGAGCGCCACCTGGGCCAGCAGGTGGCGCAGGGCGGCAATGTCCTTGGCCCGCACCAGCGCGGGGCGCGCGGCCAGTTCCTCGCCCACCCGGCGCAGCTGCAGAGGGTCGCTCCAGCGGGGCTGCTGCCGCGCCCCGCGGATGCTCAGCTCACGGATGACGTGGTGGACGGCATCCTTCATGGCGTACTCCGATCCGGCGGTGGGCCCGCTCCGGGGGGCAAAAAAGAGGGGGGAAGGGGTGGGGTCAGGTCGGGATGCCGGTGCGCTTGATCTCGGGGACGGGGATGCCCAGGGCCCGCAGCTGCTGGAAGCCGTTCATGAACTCGCGCTGCCGCTTGATCTTCCCGTTCTCGAACTCGAAGGAGTGCAGGAAGTGGTTCTCGTAATGACCCTCGGGATAGTCCCCGAAGCGGATCTTGCCGCGGCCGTCGCACTCCACCCAGAAGTGGTCGGGGTCGTGCGTCTCGAAGATCTGCACGTTGTACCACTCCCAGTCCGGGAAGCACTTCAGGGACCACACGGCGTGCTCGGCCAGGCGGTCGCGGCCGTGGGTGGCAACGGGCCGGCCGGTGTCGGTGGTCCACAGCCCGCCGATGCCGTCCTCGGTGAACAGCTCGTGGCGGCGCAGCCGGTCCTGCCCCCGGGTGTTCATGTACTGCTCGACGACGGCGCGGTTGCGGCGCCGTATGTCGGCGGCGTCGGTGAATGCGGACACGGTGGCCTCCTGGAAAACACGGGGGTGCTCGGCAAAGGTGTGCGGAAAAGGCGTGCGGGCGAGGGGTGCGGGCGGGTGTGGTGGCGGGCGCCGGCCGGTGCCCGTCTCGCGGGCCGGGCGGGCGCAGGACAGGTGCGCGCCGGGGGTTTCAACGCGGCCCGGGCGCGCGGCAGTTCACCCGGTCCCCGGCGCGCCGGGCGCCGCCGGGGCGGCCCGGGGTGCGCGGTAGGCCGGTCTGGGCCGGGGTGGGCTCAGGTACCCGGGCCGGCGGGCCGGGGTGGTGGGGTGAGGTTGTGGGGCGTCACGAGGTGCGCTGGGTGGCGCGGACGGCCAGGGCGGTCAGCTCGTCCTTGGCGTGGGTGCTCGCGCTGCTGCCTCTGAGGCGGGCCAGGGCCCGCCGGGTGCGGCGGGCGATGTCGCGTTCGATGTGGTCCACCGCTCCCACGTCGGTGATCAGGGTGCGCATGGTGGCGAGTTCGTCGTCGGTGATCTTGGTGCCGATGCGGGTGCGCAGGAACTTCGCCGCGCCCGGGTTCTGGTCGTCGGCGTTGGCCAGGGCGACGGCGAACAGCAGGGTGCGCTTGCCCTGGATGAGGTCGTCGCCCGAGGGCTTGCCGGTCTCCTGCTCGGTGCCGAACACGCCCAGCAGGTCATCGCGCAGCTGGAAGGCGACGCCGATGTCGTGGCCGAACGCGCGGTAGGCGGCGATCAGGGCCGCGTCGGCGCCGGCGATCGCGGCGCCGATGTGCAGGGGGCGCGCCACGGTGTAGGAGGCCGTCTTGTACTCGTTGACGCGCAGCGGTGTGTCGGGGTTCTCGTCGCCCGAGGCCTCGGCCGTCAGGTCGAGGAGCTGTCCGTGCAGCACCTCGGTGCGCAGTGCCGACCACACCGGTGCCACGCGCGCCAGTGCCGCGGGCGGCAGGCCGCAGGTGTGGATCAGGTCGTCGGCCCAGCTCTGGGCCAGGTCCCCGACCAGGATCGCGGCGCCGGTGCCGTACTGCTGTGCGCTTCTTGTCCAGCACCGGGCGCGGTGCCGGCCGGCGAACAGCACGTGGGCGGCCGGGGCGCCGCGGCGCGTGGCGGAGGCGTCGATGACGTCGTCGTGGACCAGCGCCGAGGCGTGGAAGAGTTCCAGGGCGGCGCCGATGCGCAGCACCGCGTCGGCGTCGGTGCTGCGTTCGTCGCCGCCGGCGCCGAGCCAGCCCAGCCAGGCGAAGGTCGGGCGCATGCGTTTGCCGCCGCGCAGGACGTAGGCCTGGAGTTCACCGGCCGCCTCGGCGCAGGCCGGGCCGATCGCCGCGGCCTCGGCGCGGCGGTCGGCGAGGAACCGGCACAGCACGTCCTCGACGGCTTCGGCGGGTCTGGTTCGAGTGCTCGTCATGCCGTCAACTTCCCTGGTTCTCGTCGCAGATCGGACGGTGGATGAGTCGGAGGACGATGGCAGGATCCGGGCTCCGGCCGTCGTGTGCCGGTCTTGTCCCGTACTGGTCTTGAGTATTGGAGAGGCGGCTCAAGACCGGGTTGAGTTCCGTTCAGATGCGCTTGCACTCTTGCTGCAGCCCGGTGCCGGGCGGGGTCAGTCGATGCCGCGGACGAGGTGGGGCTCGGCCGCGGCGTCCTCGTCCTCGTCGACCCCGGCGAGCCTCAGCGGCGGGATCACCACCGCGGCGCGGCGCGCGGGATCCGGCATGGGGTCCGCCATGGGGTCCGGTGTGGGGTCCGGCATGGTGTCCGGTGTGGTGGCGGCATCGGCTCCCGTGGTGTCGTACACGTGCGGCGTCGTCGTCATTGACGGCCTCCCATGTCCTTGGTGGCTCGGGGCGCTCTTTCCACGATGCGGGGCGCCGCCCCAGCGGCACTCGAAGGACACCGGAACGGGCCGTGCACGCCCGCGGGCCGCAACGGGCGCGTTCGTGGGGGGGGTCAGGCGCGTTCGCGGGCGGCGGCGTCCCGCAGGGCGCGGGCCAGGCTGTGGGCGCGGGTGTCGGGGTCCGTGCAGGCGCCGACGAGCACCACCCGTGGTGCGCGGCGGGCTCCGCCGGCGAGCCGGCGGGCCAGGTCGCAGGCGAGCGCGCCGGCGCCGGAGAACCCGGCGAGCAGCAGGGCGCGGGGGTGGCCGCGCGCGTTCAGGGCGCGCCCGGCAGCGGTGGCATCGGCGGTGGCGGTCACCGCAAGGAGTTCTTCCGGCCCGTCATAGGCGCGGGCCAGAAGGTCGTAGCAGGTGGCCGGGGCGCCCGGCGGCGGCAGGAGGCAGATGGTGCCGGCCTGTTCATCGCGGGCGGCGCGCAGGGTGCGCAGGACCTCGCCGGGCCCGGAGCAGGGTGCCATGTCGGGGACGGGCATGCCGTTAAGGAAGTGCAGGGCCTGGGCGATCGTGGTGGACTCGTCGGTGTGCAGCGGGAGTTCGGTCAGCAGCAGCGAGGTCTGCACCAGCAGCTGCTGGGCCGCCGTCTCGCCGAACACGGCGCGGTCGTAGGTCATGGTCAGGGCCAGGGAGCCGCTGCGGTCGTGCCGGGCGAGCAGTTCCAGGGGCGGGCCGCCGCGGGCGGGGACGGTGCCGGGGAACTCCGCGCGGATGCCGTGCGCGGCCAGGTCGCTCTCCAGGCCCGCCACCGGGTCGGGCGGGTCCTCGAAGACGACGGCGGTCTGGGTGCTCTGGTGGCGTCCCGGGGTGCGCAGGGCGTCGGCGGGCAGCCACTCGCAGCCGGCCAGGTCCAGGGCCCGGTCGCGCAGGTCGCGCAGCAGGCCGGGCAGGCTGGCCTCCGGGTCGACCTGGACGGCCAGGGGCAGGTGGTTGCGCAGGGCGCCGGGGATGCGGGAGACGTCGTGCAGCGCGATGCCGCGGCCGGTGACGGCCGCGTCGAAGCAGACCGGGGCGGGCCCGGCGGCGCCGGACGCGCGGTGGATGAGCATCGCCCAGACGGCCTGCAGCGCGCTGGACTCGGTGGTGCCGAAGGTGCCGGCCCAGTGCACCAGGCGGTGGGTCTGGGTGCGGTCCAGGTGCAGGCGGGTGCGGCCGGCGCCGCTGGCCCGGGTGGCGGCACCGGGCCGTGCCGGGCGGGCGGCGGCGGCACGCGGGGGTGCGGTGCGTGCCCAGAACTCCCGGGCGGGCTGGGGGTCCTGGGCGTTCACCCACCAGCTGTAGTCGCGTACGTCGGGCCTGCGCTCGCCGCCGGGCACGGTGCCGCCGGCGAGGTAGGCGCGGTGGAACATGCGCAGCAGCAGGTGGGCGCTCCAGTTGTCGAGCAGGGCGCGGTGGTAGGTGAGCACGATGCGGGTGGTGTCGGGGTTCTGTCCGCTCGGGGCCGGTGCCGGCTGCAGGAGGGTGATGCGCAGCGGGCCCGGGCAGCGCAGGTCGAAGCCGCGCAGCCGGTCGCGTTCGAGGAAGTCCGACCAGTCCTCGCGGCGGTAGGTGCGGCGGCTGATCTCCGGGGTGACGCGGCTGTGCACGATCAGCTTCGGTTCGCCGCCGCCGATGAAGGCGGTGCGTACGGCGGCCTCGCAGGCGAAGACCGACTGCCAGGAGGCGGTGAAGCGGGCGAGGTCGAGGGGGCCGTGCCAGATCCACACCAGCTGCTCCACGTGCCGGCCGGTGCCGGGGGCTGCCTGGCCGCCGGTGAACAGGGCCGCCTGCTGGGCGGTGGCGGGCAGCACGCAGGGCAGCGGGCCGGTCAGGGCGCAGGCCACCTCCCGGAGCACGTCCTGCAGTTGGGCGGCCAGGGCGGCCGCCTGGGCGGCGGAGGCCCCGGGCAGGCCGGGCGCCCAGTCGAGGCGGAAGTGCAGGCGGCCGCCGGTGATGCGGGCCTGGGCCTCCAGGCGGTGGCGCGGGGCCGGGCCGGGCCGGCGGGGGGCCGGCTCGGGCAGCGGCTCCTCGCCCGTGTGCAGCGTCAGGCGGGCCCAGGCGGGCTCCACCGCGTCCAGTACATCGCGCAGCAGCGGGTTGGCGCTGAGCTCGCGGCAGGCGCCGAACCCGGCGCCGTCGGCGGCGCGCCCGCAGGAGGCGGCCAGCGGCCCGGCCACGGCGGCGAGTTGGCCAAGTCCCTGCAGGCTGAGGTCCACGGTGAGCTGGACGGGGTAGGCGTCGGTGAGCCGGCCGTTGGTGCGGCGCACGCCGGGCCGGGGGGTGGGCGGGGCGGTGCGGACGTCGAGGGCGATCTCCTCCACGCGCCGCCAGCGGGCCAGGGCCAGGGCGAACACGCCGGTCAGCACCTGCTCGCGGGTCAGGCCCAGGCGCCCGATGACGCCCTGCAGGATGCGCCGGCTCTGGCCCGCGTCCAGCGCGAGGTCGACGCTGATGCCCCGCCCGCCGCCGTGGGGGCGGCGATCGGGTACGCCGGCGCCGGTGTCCGTGCCCGTGGCGGGCACCCGGGCCAGGCAGCGGGAGGCGGCGGCGCTGGCCCTGCGGTCGGCGACCTGGGCCCAGTGCCGGGCCTCGGCGGGGTCGCGGGCCAGCTCCCGCAGGGCGGCGGCCGGCGGGGGCGGGGCGGGGGCGGGGCGCCCGGGGCGGGCCGGGGCGGCGTGCGGGGCCCGGCTTTCCAGTGCGGCGGCCACCTCGTGCAGGAGGCCTGGCCAGGCGGCGGCGTCCACGGTGTGCTCGCGGGCGATGAGGGCGAGCCGGTCGCGGCGCGGTCCGCGGCGGCGGTCGCGGGCGAGCAGGGCGCGCAGCGGGAGGTCGTGGCGGGCGGCAAGGGTGCGGCCGAGCGCGTCGACGGCCGCGGCGAAGCCGGCCTCGCTGGTGAACTCGCCCTCGCTCAGCACCTCCTCGCGCGGGGCGTGCAGGTGCGGGCGGGCGGACAGCACGGCGCGCAGGGCCGCGCGCACGGCGGCCGCATCGGGCGCGGGGGGCAGGTCGACGAGGCGGGCCTCATAGGCGTGCCCGGCCTGACCGGCGTACCGGGCCTCATCGGCGTGCCCGGCCTGATCGGGGTGCCCGGCTTGCGGAGCCGGGGCCGGGGCGGCGTCCGGGGCCGGGGCGGGGGCGGCGTCCAAGGCGGCGTCCGGGGCCTGGGCGGGGGTGGGCGGGCGGGCGGCGGCGGGCAGGTCGGTGAGCAGGCCGATGATGCGGGCCGCCTCGGCGGCCTCGGCGCCGGGCGAGGTCGCGGCGAGGTGCAGCGTGTGGTGGTCGGGGCCGTGCCGCAGCACCTGCAGCTGCCAGCCGGTGCCCGGGACGAGGCCGCAAAGGACCTGGCCCAGGGCCGCGGGGTCCAGCGGTCCGCGCAGGTCCAGGTCCCATGTCTCGTCGCCGAAGGGTCCGGCGGCGCCGATCGCGATCACGGTCACATGCGGGGAGCGGGCAGCAGACATGTGTGTTTCGGGGGCGTGCTCTCCCCCTCCCCCTCTCTGGGTAGGCGCCGGGTGAAAAAGCCACCGCAACTGGCTGCACCCTAAGGGCGGCAGGCAGCACGGACCGGCGTTTCCAAGCGGAGGTAAAGCCGCACCTGAGCGGTGCACGAGCGGCTGTGGGTGCACCACCGGCGCCGCGGGCGCGCCCCAGGGTGGCGCGCACGGCCCACCAGCGGCACCCGGCAACGCCCCGCACAGGCGAAGGCGCGGGCGCGGGCGGGGGCGCGGGCCGTGGTCGCGCCGGGCGGCGCGGTGCGGGCCCGGGCCGATGGTCCGCGCGGGGCTCCCCCGTCCCCCGCGCCCGCCCCGGCACCTCGGGTACGTCGGGTACGTCGGGTACGTCGGGCGGCGGCGAGCAGTGCGGCAGGCCCGGCGGCATGGGGGGCGTCAGGCCGCGTACCGGTCGAAGGTGGAGCCGCGGCGCGGGCCCGCCACCACATCCAGGGCCGGGTCGACCGCGAGCATCGCCTGGTGCAGGCGCTGTAACTGCGGCGAGGGCTCCACGCCGAGCTCCTCGACCAGGCGCATGCGCAGCCGGCGGTAGACGTCCAGGGCGGAGGCCTGCCGCCCCGAGCGGTACAGGGCCAGCATCGCCTGGGCGTGCAGGCCCTCGTGGTGGGGGTGGCGGGCCACCAGGTCGGTGAGTTCGGCCAGGAGTTCGGCGTGCCGGCCAAGGCGCAGGTCCGCGTCGATGCGCCGCTCGACGGTCACCAGGCGGGACTCCTCCAGGCGCATGGCCTCTATCTCAAGGACGGGCCCCAGTCTGACGTCCACCAGGGCGGGCCCGCGCCACAGGGCCAGGCCCTGGCGAAAGCAGCGGGCCGCCCGTTCGTCCTCGCCCGCGTCGAAGGCCTCCTGGCCCTCGGCGACCAGCCGCTCGTAGCGGTTGGCGTCCACGGCCTCCGGCGGCACCTGGAGCAGGTAGCCGCCGTGCCCGGTGGCCAGGACGTTCTTCTCGGCGCCGCGCGCGTCCAGGCCGAGCGCGGCGGCGATGCAGCGGCGCAGCTGCATGATGTACGTCTGCAGCGTGGTCATCGCGCTCTGCGGCAGCTCCGTGCGCCAGACCTCTTCCATCAGGGTCGAGACGGGCATGACGCGGCCGGGGTACAGCGCGAGCAGCGCGAACACCTGGCGGGGCTTCCCCGCGGTCGGCACGATCGTCTTCCCGTTCATGGTGGCGCACAGCGGACCCAGAACCTGAATCTCCATGACTTCCTCCGATCGTCGCCAGGAATTCCCCCTGGGCGGAAATTCGTCAGGGCACCCGAACGCTAGCCACGACGGGGCGGAAGCGCCCGTTCCTGCACTGGTATTCGAGCCGGGCTCAGCACGGAGTCATATTCGGGCAAGAACAGGAATAGTGAAGGGAAAGTGACGGCAAAACTTCCTGGTTGCGGTAACTTTCAACAACCGTCCGGGGCCGGGGTTTTCCTCGATCCGGTCTCGAACACCCCTCGTATCGTGATGAGTTCCAGAGGATTCCTGCGGATTCAGGCGGGCACTGCCGCGCGCCGGCGGCGGGGGGGACGGCAGTTGCCGACGGCGGATTTCGGTGAAGGGGCCTGCGGGCGAACAGCCCGGAAACAACAGCAAACCGGAAACAGCAAAGAGACGCGGCAGCCGCGCAGCTGG
>NZ_JBHYJH010000104.1:0-34150 GCF_042740445.1 Streptomyces sp. NPDC059003
CCTGGACCCCCTTCTTTCCGGCCTTCGGCCTCGTCCTCAAACGCCGGACGGGCTGAAACGGGGGGCGTGAACTGCCTTGGTGCGCTACCTCTGCGCGCTGCTCGCAACTTTCTCGAAGTAGGTAAATGAAGCCCGGCCGCCGCGGGCCGGGTTGCCGCGAGCCGGGCCGCAGTCGGCGACGCAGCCCGGCCGTATTCCCGCCCGAGCCGGGCGCTCGCCGGAGCGTCGGCGTTCCCGTAAGAAGTGCCTCGCCGCACCCGGCAGTGAAAGTGGATGCGACCAACCGCGGCTGCCCGCCGCCCCACCCCTGGGCCGCCCGGACGACAGCAACCCGCGCTGGAGGGACGGCAGTCAAGGGTGGAGCGGAGCGGAATCGGCGGAGCCGACGCCCGCAGGGCGCCCTTGGCTTCCGGCCCGGAAGCGCCACACTCACGACCCCCGGGCGGCCCCGCCCACCTTCACGCCTACGGAACTACTTCGGCAGCCACGCCTTCCACTTCGTCTGGTTCTTCGCGACCCACTTCTCCGCCGCGTCCTCGGGGGACATCTTCTGGTCGGCGATCATCAGGGAGACCTCGTTCTGGTCGGCCTCGGACCACTTGAAGTTCTTCAGGAAGGCCGCGGCCTTGCCGCCGTTCTTGGCGAAGTCGGCGTTGAAGTACTTCTGGAGCGGCGTGTGCGGGTAGGCGCACTTGATCTTGGCGGGGTCGGCGTCGCAGCCCTCCTTGTAGGGGGGCAGCTTGACCTCCGTCATGGGGACCTTCTCGAACAGCCACTGCGGCTTGTACCAGTACGTCAGGAACGGCTTTTGCTGCTTGGCGAACTGTTCGATCTGGGTGATCTGGGCCGCCTCGGAGCCCGCGAAGACGACCTTGTAGTCGAGGTCGAGGTTCTCGACGAGGGCCTTGTCGTTGGTGACGTAGGACGGGGAGCCGTCCATGAGCTGGCCCTTGCCGCCGGACTCCGGGGTGCGGAAGTCCTTCGCGTACTTGTTGAGGTTCTTCCAGTCCGTGACGTCGGGGTGCTTCTTGGCGAAGTACGTGGGGACGTACCAGCCGATGTGACCGGTGACGCCGACGTCGCCGCCGGGGACGATCGTCTTCTTGTCCTTGATGTAGCGCTGTTCCTGGTCCGGGTGGCCCCAGTCCTCCATGATCGCGTCGACGCGCCCCTGGCTGAGGGCGTCCCAGGCCGGGATCTCGTCGATCTGGACCTTGTCGACGCGGTAGCCGAGCTCCTTCTTGAGCAGGTACTCGGCCACCGCGACATCGGCCTGCGCGCCGACCCAGGACTGCACGGACAGCGTCACCGTCTTGGCGCCCGCCGCGTTCGCGTACGGAGACGCCTGCTTGGTCATGTCGGCGGCACCGCAGCCGGAGAGCACGACCAGGGCGCCCACGCCGGAAACCGCGGCGGCCACACGCGTACGTACCCGCATGGTCACGCTCCCTTCTTCGCGCGGCGTTCCGTCGGCTGCGTCACCCGGTCCAGCATCAGACCGAGGCAGACGATGGCGACACCGCCCACCAGACCGGTCGCGAGGTCACCGCGCGCCAGACCGGCGAGGACGTCGTAGCCGAGCCCGCCACCGCCGACCAGGCCGCCGATGACGACGACGGCGAGGACCAGGACGACGCCCTGGTTGAGGGCGAGCAGGAGGGCCGGGCGGGCCAGCGGGAGCTGGACCTGGCGCAGCCGCTGCCAGCCGGTGGCGCCGAGGGACTCGGCGGACTCCATGGCGGCCGGGCTCACCTGGCGCAGGCCCTGCGTGGTGATGCGGATGACGGCGGGCAGCGCGTAGACCACGGCCGCGGCGACGGCGGGGGCGCGGCCCACGCCGAAGAGCGCGACGACCGGGATCAGGTACACGAACTGCGGCATCGTCTGGAAGACGTCGAGTACGGGCCGCAGCAGGCTCTCCAGGCGCTTGCTGCGCGACGCCGCGACGCCGATCGCGAAGCCCAGGACGAGGGTGACGGCCACACCCGCGAGGACCTGCGAGAGCGTGTCGAGGGAGGCGTTCCAGACGCCGAGCACGCCGATCCCCGCCATCGCGAGGACCGCGGTCAGGGCCGTCTGCCAGGTGCCGATGACCCAGGCGAGGGCGGCCACGATGAGCAGGACCGACCACCAGGGCAGGCCCTGGAGTCCGTCGCGCAGCGGGTCGAGGACGTACGTGGTGAAGTGCGCGGCCCAGTCGGCCGTGCCGCCGACCACGGGGACGCCCGTGTACAGGTGGTCGACCATCCAGTCCTTGGCGGTGTTGACCGGCTCGGCGATCTGCACGACCCAGCTCGTCGGCCACTCCAGGCGGTCGGCGAACCGGGAGGCGAGGGCGAAGACGAGGGTGACGGCGGCGGCGACCGACCAGCCGCGCCACCCGCGCAGCGGCGAGGTGTCCTCGGCCTCGCCGGCGCCGAGGCGTTCGCCGGCCGCGCCCGTGACGCGGTCGAGGACCACGGCGAGCAGCACGATCGGGATGCCGGCGGCGAGGGCCTGGCCGACGTCGACGGAGGCGAGCGCCTGGTAGACGCGGTCACCGAGGCCGCCCGCGCCGATGACGGACGCGATGACGGCCATGGAGAGCGCCATCATGATGGTCTGGTTGACGCCGAGCAGGAGCTCCTTGCGGGCCAGCGGGAGGCGCGCGGAGAGCAGGCGCTGACGGGCGGTCGCGCCGAGCGACGCCACCGCCTCCATCACGCCGCCGTCGGCGCCGCGCAGGCCGAGGGCCGTCAGGCGCGCCATCGGCGGCGCCGAGTACACGACCGTCGCGAGGACGGCCGCGGGCACGCCGATGCCGAAGACCAGGACGACGGGCAGGAGGTAGGCGAAGGCCGGGAGCACCTGCATGGTGTCGAGGACCGGGCGCATCATGCGGAACACGCGGTCGTTGAGGCCCGCGGCGAGGCCGAGCAGCATGCCGAGGACGACGGACGCGAGCACGGCCACGGTCATCAGGGCGAGCGTCTGCATCGTCGGCACCCACATGCCGAGCAGGCCGCAGAGCGCGAAGGCCGCGGCGGCCGTCACGGCGAGCCTGACGCCGGCCACGCGCCAGGCGATGGCGCCCGCGGCGACGGTGACGCCCGCCCAGCCCGCGGCGAGGAGCACCAGGTAGACGCCGCGCACGGCGAGGACGACGGCGTTGCTGATGTGCCCGAAGAAGTACAGGAACAGCGGGTGGCTGTCGCGGTTGTCGATGATCCAGTCGCTGGCGTCGCCGAGCGGCTCGGTCAGGTCGACGGTGAGCGCGTCCGGCCAGGCGCCGGAGGCCCACTTGGCGTTGAGGATCGGTACGGCGACCGCCGCCGCGAGGGCGAGCAGCAGGAGCTTGACGACGGCACGGTGCCGCAGCAGGGTGCCGAGCCCCGTATCTCGTACCGGGGTCGACGCGGTGGCGGAGGCCATTACTTGACCACCTCGCCGGACTGCGCCGGTATGCCCGCGACGACCCCGAGCAGCCGCTCCTGGTCGACGACGCCCAGGCAGCGGCCCTCGTCCATGACGCGCGCGGGGAAGCCGGTGCGGGCCACGGCCTCGATGGCCTCGGACACGGTCGCGTCGGGCGCGAGGGCCGGGCCGCGCGTGTCGGCGTCGGACGTGGCGTCGAGCGGCCGCATGGCGCGGCGCACCGTCATGACCTGCTCGCGCGGCACGTCGCGGACGAAGTCGCGTACGTAGTCGTCGGCGGGCGAGCCCACGATCTCCTCGGGCGTGCCCAGCTGGACGACGCGGCCGTCGCGCATCAGGGCGATGCGGTCGCCGAGCTTCAGGGCCTCGCTGAGGTCGTGCGTGATGAAGACCATGGTGCGGCCCTCTTCGCGGTGCAGGCGGACGACCTCCTCCTGCATGTCGCGGCGGATCAGCGGGTCGAGGGCGCTGAACGGCTCGTCGAAGAGCAGGACTTCGGGGTCGGCGGCGAGGGCGCGGGCCAGGCCGACGCGCTGCTGCTGGCCGCCGGAGAGCTGGCCGGGCTTGCGGGCCTCCAGGCCTTCGAGGCCGACCTTGGCGACGACCTCGGCGGCCTTCGCGCGGCGCTCGGCGCGCTTGACGCCCTGGATCTCCAGGCCGTACGCGACGTTGTCGAGGACCGAGCGGTGCGGCAGCAGGCCGAAGTGCTGGAAGACCATGGACGCGCGGTGGCGGCGCAGCTCGCGCAGGCGGTTCTTGTCCATCGCGAGGACGTCCTCGCCGTCGATGGCGACGGACCCGGACGTCGGCTCGATGAGCCGGGTCAGACAGCGCACGAGCGTGGACTTGCCCGAGCCGGACAGGCCCATGACGACGAAGACCTCGCCCTTGTTGACCTCGAACGACACATCGCGCACGGCGGCCGTGCAGCCGGTGCGCTCGCGCAGTTCGGCGGGTGTGAGGGCGGTCAGCTCCGGGTCGCCGGGGACCCGCTCGCACTTCGGGCCGAAGACCTTCCACAGGTTCTCGACGGCGAAGACGGGCTCGGCCCCGGACGCGGCGGCCGCCTGCTCGGTGAGAGTCGCGGGCTCACTCATGGGCGTCACCACCCAGCAGCTCGGCACATTTCTCCCCGACCATGAGCACTCCGATCATCGGGTTCACGGCGGGCATCGTCGGGAAGACGGATGCGTCCGCGATACGGATTCCGTCGAGCCCGCGGATCCTCAACTCCGGGTCGACTACGGCAAGTTCATCATCGGAGGCGCCCATTCGGCAGGTGCCCGCCGGGTGGTAGACGGTGTGTGCGGCCTTGCGGACGAGCTCGCTGATCTCGGCGTCGTCGGTGACGTCCGGGCCCGGGAAGACCTCGCGCTTGAGCCACTTGGCGAACGGCTCGGCCTTGGCCACCTTGCGCGCCAGCTTGATGCCGTCGACCAGCGTCCGGCCGTCGTAGTCGCCCTCGTCCTCGAAGTACTTGAAGTCCAGGGCGGGCTTGACCTCCGGGTCCGCGGAGGTCAGGTAGAGGCGGCCGCGGGCGCGGGACTTGGGGATGTTCGGGGTCATGGAGACGCCGTGCTCGGGGCGTTCGTAGCCGAGGCGCTCCGGGTTGTCCGTGAACGGGATCTGGTAGAAGTGGAACATCAGGTCCGGGCCCTTGTGGGCCGGGTCCCGCTTCACGAACAGGCCCGCGTCGGAGTCCATCGCGGAGTTGCCGGGGATCGGCCCGTTGGTCTCCCAGACGATGACCGACTCGGGGTGGTCGATGAGGTTCTCGCCGACGCCCGGCAGGTCGTGCGTGACCGGGATGCCGAGGGCCTCGAGGTCCTTGGCCGGGCCGATGCCGGAGTGCATCAGGAGGCGGGGCGTGTCGACCGCGCCCGCGCAGACGAGCACCTCGCGGCGGGCGGTGAGCAGCTGCTCCGCGCCGTCCTTGGTGCGGATGTGCACGCCGCGCGCGGTCTTGCCGTCGAGCTCGAGGCGGTACGTCCAGGTCTCCAGGAACAGGTGGAGGTTCGGGCGGTCCCCGGCCTCCATGTGCGGGTGGAGGTAGGCGACCGAGGCGGAGGAGCGCTTGTTGTTCTCCGGGTGGTACGCGAGGTCGAAGAACCCGACGCCCTCGTCGAACGGCTGGTCGTTGAAGCCGACGACCTCGGGGACGTCCAGGGCCGTCTTGACGGCCTCGACCCAGTCGGTGGCGATCTGGTTCTGGTCCTTCTTCGCCACGCGCACCACGTTGTTGCGCAGCTTGCCGAAGTAGGGGTCCATGGCCTTGGCGTTCCAGCCGGTGGCCCCGGCCTCCTCCCACTCGTCCCAGTCGGACGGCAGCGGCTTGAAGGAGATCAGCGTGTTGTGCGAGGAGCAGCCGCCGAGGACCTTGGCGCGGCTGTGCAGGATGTGCGAGTTGCCGCGCGGCTGTTCGGTCGTCGTGTAGCCGTAGTCGAGGTCGCCGCCGAGCAGGCCGAGCCACTTGCGCAGCGTGAGCACGTCCTGGCGGTCGATGTCGCTCGGGCCGCCCTCGATGACGGCGACGGTGACGTCCGGGTTCTCGGTGAGCCGGGACGCGATCACCGAACCTGCGGTCCCGCCACCGACGATGACGTAGTCGAACTCGGTTCCAGTCATGGGGGTACTGCTCCTCTTCCTGCCAGGTGACGCAAAGGTGCTTACGCGTAATGAGCGGGCGCCCGGGGGGGGTTCGGGGCGCCCGCGGATGCCTCAGCCCGCGAACCAGCGGACCGGCTTCGGGTCCAGGTTCTGGTAGATGTGCTTGGCCTCGCGGTACTCGGCGAGCCCGGCCGGGCCCAGCTCGCGGCCGACGCCGCTCTTGCCGAAGCCGCCCCACTCGGCCTGCGGCAGATAGGGGTGGAAGTCGTTGATCCACACCGTGCCGTGGCGCAGCCGGCGCGCCATGCGCCGGGCGCGGCCGGAGTCGGCGGTCCAGACGGCGCCCGCGAGCCCGTACTCGGTGTCGTTGGCGAGCGCGACGGCCTCGTCCTCGGTGGTGAAGGTCTCCACCGTCAGGACCGGGCCGAAGACCTCCTCGCGCACGACCTTCATGCCGCGGTGGCACTGGTCGAGGACGGTCGGCTCGTAGAAGTAGCCGGTGGCGGGGTGGGCGTCACTGGGCTCGGGGCGCTTGCCGCCGGTGCGCAGGACCGCGCCCTCCGCCAGGGCGGAGGCCACGTACATCTCGGTCTTCTCGCGCTGCTCCTGCGACACGAGCGGGCCGCACTCGACGCCGTCCTCGGTGCCGCGGCCGAGGCGGATCTTCCCGGCGCGGCGGGCGAGTTCGGCGACGAAGCGCTCGCGCACCGACTCCTCGATGATGAGGCGGCCACCGGCGGAGCAGACCTGGCCGCTGTGGATGAACGCGGCGTTCAGGGCCTGGTCGACGGCCGTGTCGAAGCCCTCGTCCGTGGCGACGGCGTCGGCGAAGACGACGTTCGGGTTCTTGCCGCCGAGTTCGAGGGCGACCTTCTTCACGCCGACCGCGGCGGCCTGGGCGACCTTGGTGCCGGAGACCAGGCCGCCGGTGAAGGAGACGAGGTCGACGTCCGGGTGGTCGGCGAGGCGGGCGCCGACGGTGTGGCCGGGTCCGGTGACGATGTTGGCGACGCCCTCGGGCAGGCCGGCCTCGACGAGCAGCTCGATGAGGGCGACCGTCGTCAGCGGCGTGATCTCGCTCGGCTTGATGACGAAGGTGTTGCCCGCCGCGAGCGCCGGGGCGATCTTCCAGCTGGCCTGGAGGAGCGGGTAGTTCCAGGGCGTGATCATCGAGCAGACGCCGATGGGCTCGTGCACGACGACGCTGTGGATGTCGTCGGACCCGGCGTCCACGACGCGGCCCGCGCCCTCGCCGATCACCAGGTCGGCGAAGTAGCGGAAGGCGTCGGCCACGCAGTCGACGTCGACGCGGCCCTCTTCGAGGGTCTTGCCCGCGTCGCGGGACTCCAGGAGCCCGATCTCCTCGCGGTCGCGGACCAGGAGGTCGGCGACGCGGCGGAGCAGGGCGGCGCGCTCGGCGACGGGCGTGGCGGGCCAGGGGCCGTCGTCGAAGGCCTTCCGCGCGGCGGCGATCGCGGCGTCCGCGTCGTCGGCACCGCCCTCGGCGATCACCGCGAACGGCTTGGCGTCAGCGGGGTCGATGATCTCGCGGGTGGCGCCGGATGCGGCCGCGCGCCACTCTCCGCCGACGTGGATGGTCTGTTGTGCGGACACGTCCCTGTTGCCTTCCGTTCCTGTCATATGCCCCACCTGTCACTCGTGGTAGCCGGGAGCACCTGCCCGGGGCCGGGAAAAGCATGCGTATTCGATGGCCGAAAGTGCGCTGTGTCACTGCGTATGCGGGTACGCGGGGTGAAACGTACCCTCGAAGCACGTTCTGTCACCGGAGGTGACGTTATGCACCAAATGTCCCGTACGCGAGTACGCGCCGCGACCGCGGCCTGTGCTGCCGCCGCCCTGGCCCTGCTCGTCCCGGCATGTTCCTCGGACGACGACAAGAAGGACAAGGGCAAGGACGGCACCGCGGACCTCAGCGCCCAGGAGATCTCGGACAAGGCGAAGCGGGAGCTGCTCGACGCGAAGTCGGTGCACCTGAAGCTGACGGACAAGGGCACGGACGTCGAGAAGGACGATCCGGCCACGATGGACTTCCGGCTCGACCGCGACGGCAACTGCACCGGCACGCTCGCCTTCGGCGCGGGCGGCGGCTCGGCCGAGCTGGTCAAGCAGGGCGACAAGGTGTGGATGAAGCCCGACGAGGCGTTCTGGAAGAACCAGGTGCCGGGCGGCGACGGCGCGGCGGCGGCCGAGCTGTTCAAGGGCCGCTACGTCCACGGCAGCACGAAGGACCCGATGCTCAAGGGCCTCGCCGAGGTGTGCGACCTCAAGGGGCTCCAGAAGACGGTCGGCGAGGACTCCGACGACGACACGGAGAAGCTGAAGAAGGGCGCCGTCACGACGGTCGACGGCACCAAGGCCGTCCCGCTCACGTCCACCGAGGACGGCAAGGAGAAGGTTCTGTACGTGGCGTCCGAGGGGAAGCCCTATCTGATCCGCGCCACGGAGAAGGGCGACGGCGAGGACCAGACGACCACGCTGAGCGACTACGACAAGCCGGTGCCGACGAAGACGCCGTCGGCGGACGAGTCCGTGGACATCTCCAAGCTGCAGGAGCAGCTCCAGCGGACGTGACGCGCGTGCGGCGCCGGACGCCCGTGCGGCGCCGTACGCCCGTACAGCGCCATACGCCCGTACGGCATCACGCGCCCGTACGACGTCAGTGGGCGGCCTCGACCGCGAAGTCCTCGTCGAACTCGTCGGCGGGCTCGTCCTTGACCGAGAAGCCCGCCACCCACAGCGGCGTCAGCCAGTGCGCGGCGAGCACGCAGGCCGCCGCCTGGAACACCAGCACCTTGAGACCCACGCCCGCGAGCCCGGCGACCCCCGTGCCGACCACGACCGCGAGCAGCAGCCAGGTCATGATCCGGTAGGCGCGGGCCCGCACCCGGTCGCGCTCGGCGCGCTGCCGCTCGTCCAGGGCGCGCGTCCGCAGTTCGAGCAGGCCCCTGGTCGAGCCGTTGATGACCCCGGTGGCGACGCACCACGGCAGGAGCAGGCCGAGCATCACCCACACCGTCCAGGTCCGCTCGCCGAAGACGGTCGCGAGCCAGGCCACGACCTCCGCGACGGTCAGCGCGATGTGCACGACGACGACGGCCCGGCGCCGGGCGGCGGTGCGGTACAGCGGCTCGCCCTCGGTGCGGTTCATCAGGACGTACATGCACCGGTCGAGCGCGGTCAACTGCTGCTGTGCCATGACTTACTGGTCCTTCCCGTACACCTGGTCCGTGAGCGGGCGAAACGGCTGGAGGGAGAAGAGCGCCTCGACGGGGAGCCCGAAGTGCTGCGCGATCTTCAAGGCGAGGTCGAGGCTCGGGTTGTACTGCCCCCGCTCGATGTAGCCGATGGTCTGGTAGTGGACGCCCACGGCCTCGGCCAGGCTCTGGCGCGACACCTTCCGCTCGGCGCGCACCATGGCCAACCTGTTGTGGACTTGCTCGCTCATGTATAAGAAGTACTACATTCCAGAGCAGGTCAGCAAGAGCCGACGCCCCCATTCCGGACGGGACATCCACAGGGTGTGCACGGCACGCGCACGGCAACCAATCGTCCGGAAGCGGGAGTTGACGCCCCGTCGGCGGCCCGGGAAGCCGCCGGAAAGGCGCGCGCGTCCGCCCGCCGCGCACGGATGAAACGCGAACCATGTCTTGTATCCCCCTCCCCTCCCCCTTGGCTCCCCTTTGTCGCAATGGGCCGCTATCCAGGCCCGGCGTCCCGCAGGAGGGTGGTCGCACCGGGGCCCCGACCCGAGTGAGAGGTGAATCGGAATGACATCGTTCGCACCCGTGGGCCTGAGCGGCATCGGCACGGCGCCGCAACAGCAGCAACAGCAGCAGCCCTTCGGCCAGCAGATCCCCGGCCAGCAGGGCATCGGGCAACAGGGCATAGGCCAGCAGGGCCTGGGCCAGCAGCCGGGTCAGCAGGGCATGGGGCAACAGGGCATAGGCCAGCAGCTCCAGCAGCTCGGCCAGCAGCAGCCGTACCAGTCGCTGCTCCAGCAGCTCGGCCAGCAGCCCGGCACCCAGCCCCAGGTCCAGTGGATGGTGGGCTACGCACAGGCCGTGCGCGCCCCGATCGTCCCGTTCCCGGGCTACGAGAAGGCCATGATCCTGCTCGTCGACGGCCGCCCCGTGCAGCTGCTCCAGCCGAGCGACTTCGCGGTCCAGGCCGTCCTGATCGCGATCCAGTCCGGCCAGGCCGTCCGCGTCGCCTACGACGACCGGATGCTGGTCCGCGGCATCGAGATCGAGGTTCCCAGGGGCGCCATCCAGTAGTCCCTGCGGTCACGGACTCCCGTGTGGGCACCAAGGCCCGGGCCGCCGGACGGCGGCGGCCCGGGCCGTCTACGTACGCGGCGCATCCGCCGTACGCATCAGATCCCGCACGCAATCCCGCAGCCACGCGTGCGCCGGGTCCGCGTCGTGGCGCGGGTGCCAGGCCATGGCCAGGGACAGCGGCGGAAGCCGCAGCGGAACCGGGAAGGTGACCAGGCCCAGAGGGTCGGTCAGCGGGCGCGCCCAGGGCATGATCAGGCCGACGAGGTCGGTGCTCAGGAGGATGAAGAGGGACGAGGGGTACGTCCCCACGTTGCCGACCACCCGCCGCCTCAGGCCGAGTTCGGCGAGCGCGGCGTCCAGCGGGCCCGTCATGCGGCCCTTGCGCGAGACCGTCAGATGGTCGGCCTCCTCCGCGAACCGCCGCGGCGTCAACTCGCCGTCGAGCAGCGGATGTCCGGGGCGTACGACACCCACCATCACGTCCTCGTGGAGCGGCTCCACCCGCACCTCGGGCGCCGTCGTGTCGATCACGCCGACCTCCAGGTCGGCGGTGCCGTCGCGCAGCACGGGCGCGCCCAGATGGCTCTCGGGCAGGAAGCGGAGCCGCACCGCCGGGGCCTCGGCGGCCGCGCGGGCGAACAGCGCGGGCGCGTACGCGGCGGCGAGCGCGTCGTGCCCGACGATCGTGAGCGTGCGGTCGACGGTGCGCAGGTCCTGGGCGCCGGGCCCGGCGAACACGGCGCGGGCCCGCTCCACCACCGCACCGACCTCCGCCTGCACGGCGAGCGCGTACGGCGTCGGCACCATCTGGCGGCCCGCCCGCACCAGGATCTGGTCGCCGAGCGCCTTGCGGACCCGGCCGAGGGTGCGGCTCATCGCGGGCTCGGACAGATGCAGCCGCCGGGCCGCGCCGCGCACGCTGCGCTCATCGAGCAGGACGTCGAGGGCGAGGAGCAGATTGAGGTCGAGGTCGAGCCGCCCCGGCTCCCGCACCGGCTCACTTGATTGCGTCACGTGCAGGTATCCCTTGCGAAAGTTGCACTGGAAAGCAGGTAGGGAGCGAGCCTACGGTGGCGGCACACCCCACGCCACGTCGCTCCCGAGGAGGAGCCTTGCCTTCCCCTGCCCCCAGCCGATCCCCCCGCCCCGCCCCCGATACGCCCCAGCCCCGCACTCCCACCCCCACCCCCACCCCCGCCCTGACCCGCCCGACCCTGATCGTGCTGTGCGCCTGCGTCCTCGTCGCGCAGAGCATGGTGGCGGCCATCAACCTCCTGATCCCCCAGCTGAGTTCGTCGTCCCTGCACCCCTCCGCGAGCGAACTCCTGTGGACCGTCGACGCGTACGTCATCGTGTTCGCGGGCCTGCTGATCCCGGCGGGCGCGCTCGGCGACCGGTACGGCCGCAAGGGCGCGCTGCTCACCGGGCTCGGCCTGTTCGGCGCGGGCGCCACGGTGAGCGCGCTTGCCGGGTCGCCCGCGCTGCTCATCGCGGGGCGCGGCGTCTCCGGCGCGGGCGCCGCGCTGATCATGCCCGCGACGATGTCCATCCTGATGCGCGTGGCCCCGCCCGAGCAGCGCCCGCGCGCCCTCGCCTCCTGGACGCTCGCGGTGGGCCTCGGCGGTCTCGCGGGGAACGTCGGCGGCGGCCTGATCGGCGAGTACCTGCCCTGGCGCGCCCTGTTCTGGGTCATGCTGCCGCTCGCCGCGCTGCTCGCCGTGGCCGTCGCCCGCACGACCCCGCGCACGGCCACCGCCCCCGACGCCAAGTCCCCCGACCCCGTCGGCACGCTCCTGCTCACCGCGGGCCTGGTAGCGATCCTCTTCGGCATCATCGAGAGCCCCCTGTACGGCTGGACCTCGGCCCGCATCCTCATCGCGTTCGCCGTCGGCGCGGTCCTGCTCGGCGCGTTCACCACCCACGCCCTGCGCTCCCGCGCCCCGCTGTTCGACCCGCGCGTCTTCCGCTCGCGCCGCCTGTGCGCCGCGACCCTCGGCACCGCGGCCAGCTTCTTCGGCCTCTTCTCCCTCTTCTTCGTCAACTCGCAGTATCTGCAGTACGTGAAGGGGTACGGGGCCGCGCAGGCCGGCTTCGCCATCGTGCCGCTGACGGTCGGCATGGCGCTGGTGCCGCGGCTCGCCGCCCGCTGGTCCCGCACGCCGCGCCCGGTGGTGGGCGCCGGCCTCTTCCTCATCGGCGCGGGCCTGCTCGGCACGTCCACCGCGGACGCCGCGACGCCCTACGCCCTGTACGCCTGCTGGCTCCTCGTCATCTCGGCGGGCACCGGCCTGTGCATGCCCGCCCTGACGATGGGCGTGGTCTCCTCACTGCCCCCGCACCAGGCGGGCCTCGGCTCCGGCCTCGGCACCTCGGCCCGCGAGGTGGGCGCGGCCCTGGGCGTAGCCATCACCGGCACGATCCTCGCCACCGCCCACACCACCGACTTCACCCACGGCATGGCAGAAGCCCTACGAGCAGTAGGAACGGTGGTCCTGATAGCAGCAGCCCTGACAACGACGGCCTGGAAAGCATCATCTAGCCCGTCCGGCGTTTGAGGACGAGCGCGAAGCGCGGATAAAAGGGGGTCCAGGGGGCGGAGCCCCTTGGTTTCGGGAAGGGGCGGGACTGGGGCGCCCCCGCGAGGACCTCACCCACACACACTCGCAGGCGGACAGAACCCCTCAATCGCCGCAGCCAACAGCTCCCGAACCTCCCCCCGGCCCTCAGCGTCAGCGCCATACGCCGCGATGGCGTACAACTTCCCATCCACCCCCTCGAACCGCTGATCCACCACGTACCACGCCCCGACCTCCGGCTCCTCATCAATCCGGTCCGTGGTGTACGTGAGCCGCGCGGCAGCCCGATCCCCCTCGGAAAGCCGCTCAAGGGCAAGCTTCCGGAATCCCGCCGACTTCGGCACCTTCGTGTCGTCGAGGAAGTCCGTGAGCGACGCATACGGCGTCGCCTCACTCACCTCGTACACCTGAAGGCGCCGAGTGGCGTCGAAATTGCGGTAGTTGACGATATCGATGCCGACACCGGGCTCGGCGTCCACGCTGGTGCGGGTCCAGCCGATCGGCACGGCGACGCGGAAGCCCTCGGGGTCGCTCACGGTCTCGTACCCGGGCGGCGCCTCGTCGCCCGGCGAGGACGAGGACGGGGCCGGGGACGACGCGGAGCCGCCGTCGCTGCCGGAGGCTTCGAGGCCCGCGCTGCTCCTGGTCTCGGGCCCCATGAAGTACACCGTCGGCTCGGGCTCGTCCTTCCAGCCGACGGCCCACGTGCCGAAGGCGAGCCCGCAGGCCGCGAGGACGGCGACGGCACCGCGCAGGACCGTGCGCTGGCGGACCGCGTCCCGCGTGTGGAGGACGGCGAGCTGCCGTTCGCGCTCGGCGCCCACCCACTCCTGACGCTTGCTGTCGAAGACCCGCACGGCGGTCAGCCGGGGATCTGCGGGAGTTGGGCGAGCGCCTGGAGGACGGCCGTGACGGCCCCGGCCGTCGTGGCGGCGGGCGCGTAGTCCGCGAGGCGGTCGCGCAGCCGGCGCAGCGGTCCGCCGCCGGAGCGGCCGGTGCGGGTGATCTCGCCCTCCACGTCGGCGAGTTCACCGTCGAGCGCGTCGTCCTCCGGGGTGCGCTCCTCCTGGCCGAGGCCGCGCCGCAGCCCGCGGACCGCCGTGAGCAGGGACGCGTACTCCTGACTCGCCACCACCGTCGTGTAGTTGGTGGACTCGGCCCTGCCGTGGTCGCCGAAGGCCTGGGAACCGCCGTTGATCGCGTTGATGTTGACGGTCGCCCCGCCGCCCGTGTGCGCGTCGTCGCTCATACCGTGGTCTTCTCCATGTGAGTGGCCTGGCCGTGGCTGCCGGTGGCGAGGGCGCCGCCGGACATCTCGTTGATGTACACGCCGCTGTTGTTGATCTGCGTGATGTTCTGCTCAAGGCGGTCCGTGCGGTACCCGCTGGCCTGCAGCGCGTCGCGCACGCCCTCGCCGATGCGGTCCTGGAGCGTCCTGATGTACCGGGTGACGTCCATCTCCTGGAACAGCGAGAGCTCGTCGCTCGCGGCCAGCTGGCGCAGCGAGACCAGCGGGGCGTCCGGCGGCGCGGTCCGCACGGGAAGCAGCCGGGCGGCGAGGACGCGCAGGGCGCGGGCGGCGCGGGCCGGGAGCGGGGCGCCGCCGGGGGCGGCGTGGCCCGCGCGCGCGGCGGCCGCCTTGGCTCCCCTGGGCCCCTGCCCCGCGTCCGCCTCCCGCCGGTCCGCGGGTCCGGCGGCGGCCGCCGCGAGCCAGAGCCGCAGGGACGGCAGCAGCGACGGCAGCGCGCGCAGGGCGGCGATGCCGGTCGCCACGCCGATCGCGGGCGCCTCCACCCAGGCGCGGGCGGCGTCGCGCAGCGGCCCCTCCGGTGCGCTCGCCGTGACCGTGTCGACCTCGCGGAACTCGGCCATGACGGGGCCGAGGACGTGCGGCACCACTTCGAGCACCAGCATCCCGCCCTGGGTGTGCACCCGGACCAGGAGCGAGACGACGACCTGCTCGTTCCAGGCGCCGACCCGGATGCGCAGGAAGTGCCGCCGGGCCTCCCCGCCCTCGCCGGCCGCCTCGGCGATGTGCCGCCGGGCCTCGTCGGCGTCGTACACCAGGGCGGTCCTGTCGTCCTGCCCCGTGAACAGCTCCTCGTCGCGGCCCGCCCCCGACGGCAGATAGACGAACTCGTCGATCTCCAGGTGCCGCAGCCGGTCCTTGCTGGTGACACCGGCGGACCTGCGCAGGGCCTTGAGGCGCGGCTCGATCATGGTGATGACGTCGCGCGCGGTGAGCGGCGCGCGGACGCCCTGGCGGGGCAGGCCGCCGTCGGGTGCGCTCTCCCCGCCGGTGCCGCTCTTGCCGTTCTTGCTGTCGTCACGCTTCAGTTCGAGGACGACGGACCACGGCTTGCGGGGCGTTCCCGCGCCCACGAAGGGGCGGTTCACGTCGTACAGGGTGAGCGGGGCGTCCTGCTCGCGGCGGATGCACGCGGCGAGCGCGGCGTACCGTCCCGGCAGCTCGGGCCGCTCGGTCTCGGCGAACAGCTGCCGGGCGAGGCCGCCGCGCAGCCTCCGCTTGCGCACGGCCTGGTGGCGCCAGACCACGGCCGCGACGAGCAGCGGGAAGATCACCGGGTACGGAGTGTCGGCGATCCCCGCGAACGCGGTGACCCAGTACGTGACGGCGAGCGCCCAGGCGTTGACCGTCACCAGCCACCCGAGGCGGCTGCGCAGCCAGCCGAGCCAGGCGGGCAGGGTCACCCGCCGCAGCGGGGCCCCGCCGCCCGTGTCCCGGCCGCGCACGACACGGCCGCACCACAGGAGCAGGACGACCGTCGCGTACATCAGGCCCCAGCCGCCCGGCACCAGGCCTCCGGCGCCACCGCCGGGCTCCGCCCCGCCGGTCTCCCGCGCGCCGAAGGGCAGCATCAGGACGTCCCCGAAGGACAGGCCCGCGTCACCGCCGGAGCGGTCCTCCATGCCGTCCCACGCCATCACGGCGTCGGTGACGAAGAACCCCGCCCACACCGCGAGCAGCAGCAGTGCGGTGACGACCTCGTCGCGGCGGGCGCGCAGGGCGTGCGCGAGCACCGAGAGGACGTCGGCGCCGAGCGGCGGCGCCACGGGGCGCTCGGCGTGGCCGACGAGCTCCTCCACGACCCGTCTGCGGAACGCGGCGTTCAGATGGACTCCGGCGCACAGCAGCCGCGTGGCCTCGGTGTGCGCGTACCGCCGCGTCGGCGGCTCCTCGTGCATGCCCCGGCACCCCCGATGCCTCAGCGAACTCACCCTGCACAGCTACGGAGCTGGCACCGTAGCGGCGGCGCGGGGCGACTGTCCGGCGATTGGGACAGGTGTCCCCCCAACCGGTGAGGGAGTGACGGACGGTGCGGGCGGGAACGGCAACCGCCCCCGGGATCCGCGTGCGTACGCGGGTCCCGGGGGCGGTTGACGAGGCGTGAGGGTGGCGGCCCTCGCACCTCAGACTTGAGGCTTGCGGCTTGCGGCTTGCGGCTTCGACCTCAGGCTTCAGGCCTCAGATGAGGCCGAGGGCGCGGACCGCCTCGCGCTCCTCCTCGAGCTCCTTGACGGAGGCGTCGATGCGGGCGCGGGAGAACTCGTTGATCTCCAGGCCCTGCACGATCTCGTACTTGCCGTCCTTCGTGGTGACGGGGAAGGAGGAGATGAGCCCCTCCGGAACGCCGTACGAGCCGTCGGACGGAATGCCCATGGAGGTCCAGTCACCGGCGGCCGTGCCGTTGACCCACGTGTGGACGTGGTCGATGGCGGCGTTCGCGGCCGAGGCGGCCGAGGACGCGCCGCGGGCCTCGATGATCGCGGCGCCGCGCTTGGCGACGGTCGGGATGAAGGTGTCGGCGAGCCACTGCTCGTCGTTCACGACCTCGGCGGCGTTCTTGCCGGCGACCTCGGCGTGGAAGACGTCCGGGTACTGCGTGGCCGAGTGGTTGCCCCAGATGGTGAGGCGCTTGATGTCGGCCACGGTGGCGCCGGTCTTCTTCGCGAGCTGCGAGATGGCGCGGTTGTGGTCGAGGCGGGTCATCGCGGTGAAGCGCTCCGCCGGTACGTCGGGGGCGGCGGCCTGCGCGATGAGGGCGTTGGTGTTGGCCGGGTTGCCCACGACGAGGACCTTGACGTCGTCCGCGGCGTGGTCGTTGATGGCCTTGCCCTGCGGCTTGAAGATGCCGCCGTTGGCCTCCAGGAGGTCGCCGCGCTCCATGCCCTTCGTACGGGGGCGGGCGCCGACGAGGAGGGCGACGTTGGTACCGGCGAAGGCCACGTTCGGGTCGTCGCTGATCTCGATCGAGTTCAGCAGCGGGAAGGCGCAGTCGTCGAGCTCCATCGCGGTGCCCTCGGCGGCCTTCAGGGCGGGCGTGATCTCCAGCAGGCGCAGATTGACCGGCACGTCCGGGCCGAGCAGGTGGCCGGAGGCGATGCGGAACAGCAGCGCGTAGCCGATCTGGCCGGCCGCGCCGGTGACGGTGACATTCACGGGAGTGCGGGTCATGGCGATCTCCGTAAGACAGCTGGCGGTGGGGGTCCCTGCCCCATGTGCTGGATCCCCTGCCGACGCCCTTGTCGATCGCCTCTCGATGATCGATCTCTTGGCATCAAGAGAGATCCGCGGTCAGGCTATCGCGCCGATTCTCGCCGGGGGCGTCAGGGCGGTGTGGCTCACCCCACAAGGCCTGGCCCCTGGGCCCTGGGCGGTTCCGAGGTGGCGGCCGCCACGTCGGAAGAGGGGACGTGGCGGCCGCCTGGGGGTGTGACCACTCCCGTGGGGGTACGGTGCGTCTGCCCTCCGGGGGCTGAGGCATGCCGGGTTGCCCCCGATGTTTTCCGGCCATGCTTTTTGTGGGTCTCCCACCCGCCCGCCCGTTTCTGGCCTTCCGCGGGGTGGGCGCCTCTGGTGGAGGTGACCCGCCGCCGGCGGGTGCGGGCACCCGCCCACCGCTGTCGCGGCTTCCATCTCCCACCCGCCCGCCCATTTCTGCCCTCCCGACAGGTGAACGCCCCCTGTGGGGGTTGCCCACCGTCGGCGGCTGCCGCGCGGGGGCCCACCCTGGGACGCCCGGCCAATGGGGTGGGGGTAGGCCCAGGCGGCACGCCATGGGCGGGTGGGCGGGAAGAAGCCGCCGCGATAGCGGCGGGACCTGTGCCCACGGGTGGGGGTAGGCCCGGGCAGTACGCCATGGGTGGGCGGGCGGGAAGAAGCCGCCGCGGCAGCGGCGGGGCGGCAGGCCATGGGTGGGGGTGGTCGGTCACCCCCAGGCCGGCGGCAGCTACTTCGTGCAGGACTTCTGGCCGGTCTTCAGCGTCGCGCAGGCCTTCGCCTGCGTGCCCGACTTCACCGCCACCATGGGCGTATACGCGTCGAAGTCCGCGTCCACGGTCCCCCGCTGCTTACCGGCCGCGCCCCCGCCGGACCCCGTTATCTGGACCTTGTCCCCAGGCGCCGCCTGGGTGATCCGCGCCCACGCGGCCCCGCAGGTCTTGCTGTAGCGCACCTCGACGAGCGTCTTCGTGCCGACAGTGACGCGGGACGTCGTCCTGGCCAGTTCGCCGCCGCAGCCCATGGTCTCGGGGTCCTTGCCCGCGCAGTCGTCGCCGCTGCACTTCACGCCCGCGGGCAGCTTCGCCGTGGAGGTCCTGGGGGACGTCGACGGCTTGGCGTCGTCGTCCTTGCCGTCCTTGCCGATGCCGGTGAGGAACACCGCGACGGCGATGACGACGAGCGCACCGACGACACCCGCGAGGAACATCGTCAGCTTCCGCTTGCGCCGCTGCCCGTCGGGCGACTTGCCGTCAGGCCCGACGGCCGGTCCGGTGGTCGCGCCCACGACTCCGACGGCCGACCCGCCGTACGCGGTCGAGGCCGAGGCGAGCGCGGAGGCGGCCGCCGCGGGAGGCGTCGCCGACGCCTCGTACGAAGAGGACGACGAGGCCGACGCCGACGAGGCCGCAGGAGGCGACGACAGCGGCGAGGCGGCACCACCCGGCACACCCGACGCACCCGACGCACCGGGTGCCGTGGCCGCTCCCGCCGCCCCGGGCTGCGCCGGCGCCTGCGCCGCGTACCGCACCCCGTCCTGCCCCCGCGCGGCGGGCTGCTGCGGCGGCATCGTCGGGGACACCCCGGCCGGTCCCGCGACACCCGTCACGGCCCCGACGCCCCCACGCGCCTTGCCCGAGCCGCTCGCCTTGCCCGAGTTGCCCGCCTTGCCGGAACCACCCGCCCTGCCCGAATCGCCCTTCCCCTTGGGCGGGTTGGGCGTGGCCAGCTCACCGAGGGCGGCGCGGGCCTGCGAGATGCGGATGGCCTGCATGGTCATGTCGTGCCGCATCTCGGAGCGGCTCCAGGCGCGCTCGGCCAGCTCCCACATGGTGATGAGGTGGACCGGCGGCGTACCCGTGACTTCGGCGAGCGCGACGATCGCGCCCTTGGGGGCGAGCAGCCGCCCGTTCAGATAGCGCTCCCACGACGTCTTGCTGTAGCCGGTCCTGTCGGCGACGGCGGCGATGCTGAGGCCGCTGCGGTCGACCAGCCTGCGCAACTGGCTGGCAAACTCCCTGACCTGCGGGTCGAGGTCGTCCGGTAGCGCTTTCCAACGAGGCATTGCTCCCCCTACTCCCCCGTACGTGCTTGCTCCCGCGCATCGTGCCCTCTGCCCCAGTGCCCCGCACAAGCCCCCGAACGCTCCCGTTCTGGACTACCCAGAGGGATGCGCAAAGCCAGGATGTCAGTTCCCGGAAAGGGGGCGCACGGGTGCATTTGCGGCCATGGGGTGCCCCGTCGCACGCCTCGCGGTCTTCGGCCCAGTGTCCCACCGACGTGCCGCGACGCGATGCGGAACCCCGGCTCCCGCACCAGGACGCCCCGGAACCCTCCCGTATGCGGCAGTTGACCCTTTTGCGGGCCGAGGCGGTGGCGTCCGCCCGATTCATGATCGTTGCGGACCGGGAACACCGTTGCGGAATGGTCACTTCCGTGCCACAGGGGACCAGCTTCCCTTGAAGCGGAGATGGCGCGTCCATGACGCTTAAGGCGCACGGCGAGCCCACGGCCCGCCCACGCAGACCGGCGGCGCCCGTCCTCCCACGGGGGAGAGGACGGGCGCCGTCTTGCGCTCTTCACCTGCGCATTCGTGGCTTTTGGGGGTGGTACGGGGGGAGGGGGCGCGCCCGGTCGTCGGCCTTGGGCACACCAGGGGCGGCGGGCTCGGGCACCCGAAGGCCGCGTCCGCGTCTGGCCGGATGCCGCCAGGCACGGCCCCGTCCCACTCCCCCGCACACCCTTCGCACTCGCACTCGCGCCCTCACTGAGAGCACCCCGGAAGGCGATGACACCCGGAAGTCAGCGTCCCGAGCTCCCGGGCGTCACGAGGCCCGTCTCGTACGCGATCACCACGGCCTGCGCCCTCGTGTCCAGGTCCAGCTTGTTCATCGTGCGGTTGAGATGCGTCTTGACCGTCGCCTCGCTGATGTACAGGCGGTCGGCGATCTCCGCGTTGGACAGGCCGCGGGCGATCAGCTTCAGGACTTCGAGCTCCCGGCCCGTCAGCGCCTCCAGGTCCGGCGGCGGCCCCGCGCTCCCCGGCATCGCGCCGGAGCGCACCGCGAAGGCCTCCACGAGGCGGCGCGTGACGCTCGGCGCGAACAGCGCGTCGCCGCTGCCGACCGCGGCCACCGCGGCGAGCAGCCGCTCGGGCCCGGAGTCCTTGAGCAGGAACCCGGACGCTCCCGCGCGCAGCGCCCCGTACACGTACTCGTCGAGGTCGAAGGTCGTCAGGACCAGGACGCGGGGCGGCGGGTCGGGGGCCGCGGCGAGGATGCGCTCCGTGGCCGTGATGCCGTTCATCTCGGGCATGCGGATGTCCATCAGGATCACGTCGGGCCGCGTGGCGGCAGCGAGCTCCACGGCCTCCGTGCCGTCGCCCGCCTCGCCGACGACCTCGATGCCGGGGGCCGCGCGCAGCACTCCGACCAGCCCCGCGCGGATGAGGAACTGGTCGTCCACGACCAGCACCTTGATGTGGGGGGTCATACAGTGGCGTCGTCTCCCGGCGGTGCGGCCCGCGCGGACGTGGGCAGGGTCAGCCTGACGGCGAACCCACCCGTGCTGCGCGGTCCGATGCTGATCGTCCCGCCGTAGAGCTTGGCTCGTTCGCGCATACCAATCAAGCCATGCCCACCGCCTCGTCCGACTCTGTCCGTAATCACCCCCTCTCCGTCGTCGGCGACCGACACCTCGATGTAGTCGCGGTGGTAGTGCAGTTGAACGGTGGCACTGGCGTGACGCGCGTGCTTCAGTACGTTGGTGAGCGCCTCCTGCACGACCCGGTACGCGCACAACTCGACGCCGGGCGCGATCGGCCGCGGCGTCCCGGTGACCTGGAATTCGACAGGTACGCCGCCCGCTCTGACCCGCTCGGCCATCTCCCCGATGCCGGCGAGCCCCGGCATCGGCGCGTCCGGCACCTCCCCGTCGTCCTCCTGCGCCCGCAGGACCCGCAGCATGCGCCGCATTTCCTCGAGCGCCTCGGCGCTGGTGCCGGATATGGTGCCGAGCGCGGAGCGCGCGGTCTTGGTGTCGGTGTCGAAGACGAACTTCGCGAGGCCCGCCTGCACGGAGATCACCGACATGTGGTGGGCGACCACGTCGTGCAGCTCGCGCGCGATCCGCCCGCGCTCCTCCACCACCGCCCGACGGGCCTCCTCGTGCTGCTCGGCGCGCGTCTTGCGGGCCAGCTCGGCGGAGCGTCTCGCCAGGTAACCCATGCGCCACACCAGGGCGTTGAGGCAGACGGCCTGCACGGCGATCGTCGGGATCGAGGACGGGTAGTCACTGATCACGCCGCCGAAGATCCAGGTGGCGGCCAGTAAACCCGCACAGTATCCGGACGTACGGGTGGGACGCTGGAGCGCGACCGTGTAGAGGCACAGCATCGGGGCGAACGACGGCGGCTGGGGCATGTAGCCCAGGGCGACGTAGACGGTCCAGATGCTGTACGTCACCAGACAGACCGTGAGCGGGGCCTTCGAGCGCGCGAGGGTCGGCAGGATCACCAGGAACGCGAGGACATAGCCCCGCAGGTCCAGAGCGGGCCAGCCGAGGTCCTCCACCTGCCGGCCGACCAACACCACGCTCGCCGCTTGCCCCAGGGCGAGCAGCACATCGACGGCGAACGGGCGGAGGCGCATCGCCGCAGCGTAACGCGCATGCCCGCGGGTCAACGTCCATCGGGTGCCGTACCGCGGGAGTTGTAGACGGCGCGGCGATACGCCCTGCGTGGTACGCGAACCTCAACCCCGCATCGGACGACGCGGGGCGCCCGGGCCGCGTAGTTTCATGTTCAGCAACACCACCCGCGTCGCCTCTTCATGAACGGCGCGCACGGGGGAAGGGGGCGCGGACCCGCATCACGGGGGTTCGCACGGGGGACCTGGGTCTGCGCCCCAATAACGACTTCCAGAACGGCACGTCAACAACAGCTTGTCGATGACCAGCCATGACCACTGAGGTCAGCGGCCTCGTGCAGGGGCGCACGGGGGAAACGGGCCCGCGACCGCAGCAGCACCACCCAGCCCCCACGGCCAACGGCCCGTACTCTCCTGGCGAGTACGGGCCGTTGGTGCGTCCGGGGTCCGCGTCCGAGCGCCGCCCCGGCTAGCTGCTGATCGTGAAGTGCAGCGTGTCGTCGAGGAACGGGATCACCAGCCATGGATCGGGCTGGGCCATCATCGCGAGCAGCACGATGGTGAGGCCGAGTGCCCCGTACGTCACCATGTCCGTGAACCGCGACCGCACCGCCAGCATGCCGACGCCCGGCAGCGTCCAGCGCATCACGGCCCCCGCGAGCAGTGCGAGCCCGATCAGTATCGTGCCGACGCGGAACACGTCGAACGCGGTCAGGAGCAGCCCGAGGGCGACCACCGACACGACGGCGAGCAGCGGCCACTGGCGCGCGGGCGCGGGCGCGTCCCCCGGGGCGGCCCGCCCGCCGCCCTCGGGCCGCGCGGTGTCCCGCGTGAAGAGGGGAAAGCGTCGGGACGTCTTCCGGGGCGCACCATCGGGACCGGGCGCGCTGACGGCGCCCTTCGCGGTGGGCACGGCACCGTTCCCGGTGGCCACGGCATCCGGCTCCGGCGCGTCGGTGGCCGCCTCCGGTGCGTCGGCGCCCGGCTCGGACGCGTCGGTGGCCGCCGGCTCCGCCCCGCCCTTCACCTCAGCGTTCATGGGGTCGCCCTCCCCCCGCTCAACCCGCGGCACCGCGCTCGGCTGCCTCGACGACGTTGACCAGGAGCTGCGCCCGCGTCATCGGGCCGACGCCGCCCGGGTTGGGCGAGAGCCAGCCGGCGACCTCGGCGACGCCGGGGTGCACATCGCCGACGATCTTCCCGCTCTCGTCGCGCGAGACGCCGACGTCGAGCACGGCCGCGCCCGGCTTCACGTCCTCGGGCTTGACCAGGTGCGGCACGCCCGCGGCGGCCACGATGATGTCGGCGCGGCGCAGGTGCGACGCGAGGTCACGGGTGCCGGTGTGGCACTGGGTCACCGTCGCGTTCTCCGACTTCCGGGTGAGCAGCAGCGGCATCGGGCGCCCGATGGTCACGCCGCGGCCGATGACCACGACCTCCGCACCCTTGATCTCCACGTCGTGCTGACGCAGGAGGCGGATGATCCCGTACGGCGTGCAGGGCAGCGGCGCGGGCTCGTTCAGAACGAGGCGGCCGAGGTTCGTGGGGTGCAGGCCGTCCGCGTCCTTGGCCGGGTCCATCAGCTCCAGGACGCGGTTCTCGTCGATGCCCTTGGGCAGCGGCAGCTGCACGATGTAGCCGGTGCAGGCCGGGTCGTCGTTCAGCTCCCGCACGACGGCCTCGATCTCCTCCTGGGAGGCGGTCGCGGGCAGTTCGCGCTGGATGGACGCGATGCCGACCTGCGCGCAGTCGCGGTGCTTGCCCGCGACGTACTTCTGGCTGCCGGGGTCGTCGCCGACCAGGACTGTGCCGAGGCCGGGCGTGACGCCCTTTTCCTTCAGGGCCGCCACGCGGGCGGTCAGTTCGGACTTGATCGCTGCTGCGGTGGCCTTGCCATCGAGAATCTGGGCGGTCATGGTCCCATCCTCCCGGATGAGCCCGCCCGCGTACCAATCCGGGGCACCCGCGCGGCCATCGGCGCGCGGGTGCGATTGCACACGCATAACGCACAACGGAAGCGGCTGGACAAACACGCGGGCGCTGAAGAACGATATGCGGCACAGTGCCGCGGCCGGTGTCGGGGGGACGGACGCATCTGTGAACGTTCCTCCGGGGTGTGCCGCGTCGTCCCCGCACTCCCGACGGAGGAATCCCCACCATGAGCAACCCTTACGGGCCGCCGCCCCAGCAGCCCGGACAGCCCCAGCCGGGCTACGGCCCGGGGTACGGCTACCCGCAGCAGGCCCCCCAGGGCGTCCCGCCGCAGCAGGGCGGCTACCCGGGCCAGGGCTACGCCCCGTACCCGCAGCAGGCGCAGCCCTACGGCGCCTACCCGCAGCAGCCCGGCGGCTACGGCTACCCGGGCGGGGCGGGGCCGACGGTGGCGTCCATGGGCCGTCGCTTCGGCGCCCGCGTCATCGACGGCATCGCGTACAGCGTCGTCTACGCCTTCCTCATCGCCGGCGGCGCGATCAGCGCCTTCAACGAGGCGAAGGACTGCGAGCCGGGCACCGCGGGCTACGACGCCTGCATCAATGACGCGGGATCCGACTTCGCGGCGCAGTTCGGCGCCGTGTTCGGTGCCTTCGCCGTCATCGGTCTGCTCTACGAGTGGCTGATGGTCAGCCTGGCGGGCGGCACGCTCGGCAAGCTCGCCGTCGGCATCCGCGTCGTCGACGCGGAGACCGGCCAGAAGCCGGGCATGGGCGCCGCGTTCGTCCGCTGGATCATCCCGATGGTGGGCGTGCTCGCCTGCGGCATCGGCCAGCTCCTCGTCTATCTGTCCCCCTTCTGGGACAAGACGGGCCGCCAGCAGGGCTGGCACGACAAGGCGGGCAAGACCATGGTCGTCCAGCGGTCCAACAACTGACCGCGACCCGCGAGGACGCCGACGGGCGCCGCACCCCGAGGGGTGCGGCGCCCGCGTCGTACGCACACCGGTTCAGTCGTACGCAGCCGTACGCAGTCGTACGCAGTTGTACGCGTTCGGGTCAGTGGAAGAAGTGCCGCGTCCCCGTGAAGTACATCGTCACGCCCGCCTTCTTCGCGGCCTCGACGACGAGCTCGTCGCGGACCGAACCGCCGGGCTGGACCACGGCCTTGACGCCCGCGGCGGTCAGGACCTCCAGGCCGTCGGGGAACGGGAAGAACGCGTCGGACGCGGCGTAGGCGCCGCGCGCCCGCTCCTCGCCCGCGCGCTCGACGGCGAGCTTCGCGGAGTCGACGCGGTTGACCTGGCCCATGCCGACGCCGACGGACGCGCCGTCCTTGGCGAGCAGGATCGCGTTGGACTTCACCGCGCGGCAGGCCCGCCAGGCGAAGGCGAGCTCGGCCAGCTCGCCGGGCGACAGCGCGTCGCCGGTCGCGAGGGTCCAGCTGGCGGGGTGGTCGCCGTCGGCCTGGAGGCGGTCGGTGACCTGGAGCAGCGCGCCGCCGTCGATCGGCTTGACCTCGACGGGCGCGGTGGGCGCCTGCGGGGCGCGCAGGACGCGGATGTTCTTCTTCTTGGTGAGGGCTTCGAGCGCGCCGTCCTCGTAGTCGGGCGCCACGATGACCTCGGTGAAGATCTCGGCGACCTGCTCCGCCATCTCCTTGGTGACGGGGCGGTTGACGGCGATGACGCCGCCGAACGCGGACAGCGGGTCGCAGGCGTGCGCCTTGCGGTGCGCCTCGGCGACGTTGCCGCCGATGGCGATGCCGCACGGGTTGGCGTGCTTGATGATCGCCACGCAGGGGTCGTCGTGGTCGTACGCGGCACGGCGGGCGGCGTCCGTGTCCGTGTAGTTGTTGTACGACATCTCCTTGCCGTGCAGCTGCTCGGCCTCGGCGAGGCCGCCGCGGCCGTCCGTGTACAGCGCGGCCTTCTGGTGCGGGTTCTCGCCGTAGCGCAGCTGGTTCTTCAGGTCGAAGGCGGCGCCGACGAAGGACGGGAAGCGCTCGTCCGCGCCCGGCTCGGTCTCCAGGAACCAGTTGGCGACCGCGACGTCGTACGCGGCGGTGTGCTGGAACGCCTCGGCGGCGAGCGCGCGGCGGGCCGCGAAGTCGAAGCCGCCCGCGCGGACCGCGCCGAGCACGTCGGCGTACCGGTCCGGGCTCGTCACGACGGCCACGGACGGGTGGTTCTTGGCGGCGGCGCGGACCATCGACGGGCCGCCGATGTCGATCTGCTCGACGCACTCGTCGACGCTCGCGCCCGAGGCGACGGTCTCCTTGAACGGGTACAGGTTCACGACGACCAGGCCGAACGGCTCGACGCCGAGCTCCTGCAGCTGCTTGCGGTGGGCGTCCAGGCGCAGGTCGGCGAGGATGCCCGCGTGCACGCGCGGGTGCAGCGTCTTGACCCGGCCGTCCAGGCACTCCGGGAAGCCGGTGAGCTCCTCGACCTTGGTGACCGGGACGCCCGCTGCGGCGATCCGCGCGGCCGTGGACCCGGTCGACACCAGTTCGACGCCCGCCTCGTGCAGGCCGCGCGCGAGCTCCTCGAGGCCGGTCTTGTCGTAGACGCTGACGAGCGCGCGCCGGATGGCGCGCTTGTCGGTCCCGGGGGTCGTCTGCGGTGTCGTACCTTCGGCGGTCACGGGATAACTACCTTTCGTCCCTCGATGCTGTGGCCGTCGCGGGCCAGGCGCCCCACGACGTCGACGAGCAGGCTTCGCTCGACTTCCTTGATGCGCTCGTGCAGAGCGCTCTCGTCGTCCTGGTCCCGGACTTCCACCACGCCCTGCGCGATGATCGGGCCCGTGTCGACGCCGTCGTCGACGAAGTGGACGGTGCAGCCGGTGACCTTCGCGCCGTACGCGAGCGCGTCGCGCACGCCGTGGGCCCCCGGAAAACTGGGCAGCAGCGCGGGGTGCGTGTTGACCGTGCGCCCGCCGAACCGCGCGAGGAACTCCTTGCCGACGATCTTCATGAATCCGGCGGAGATCACCAGGTCCGGCTCGTACGCGGCGGTGGCCTCGGCGAGCGCGGCGTCCCACGCGTCCCGGCTCTCGTAGTCCTTCACCCGGCACACGAACGTCGGCAGGCCCGCGCGTTCGGCGCGCTCCAGGCCCGCGATGCCGGTGCGGTCGGCGCCGACGGCCACGATCTCGGCGCCGTAGGCGTCGGGGCCGCGCTCCGCGATGGCGTCGAGCAGTGCCTGCAGATTCGTACCTGATCCGGAGACCAGCACGACGAGGCGCTTGGCCTTGGCCACGGCGGGGCCCTTTCTCGGGAGTGCTCTTTGTACGGTCGTACGAAGGCTTCGCCCTCCCCGATACGGGGAACTCTACGAAGCGGCCGACCGTCAGCAACGATACCGGCACACCCGGGCGCCCCTCACGGGACGGGGGCGCGGCCGGAAGGTAGCGTCTGTGGGGGCAGCCGCCTGAACGCCGAGTTGCCAAGCACCATCGCCCAGTTGCCCGGCGGCGCCCGGCTCCGCAAGCCGAGCCGCCGAGCTCTACCAAGGGGAAGACGCACACCTGATGCCGGACCGCAGCCTCCGCCTCACGCCGCACCTCGCACGACCGCTGCTCCGGGAGGGGCGGCCCGGGTCGTCGTCCCAGGCGCCCGAGGAGTCACAGGGCTCGCAGGGCGAGCCGGGCGCGCAGGGTTCTCAGGGGCCTAGGGGTTCTCAGGGTTCTCAGGACGACAATCCGTTCGCGCCGCCGCCCGAGGGCACGCCGGAGCGGCCCTGGCAGCCGCGGCGCCCCGCGAACGGCTCCGGCTCCGGCGACCAGGGCGGGAACGGCGGCCAGGGCGACTCGCCCTGGGGCAGCCAGTGGAGCGACCAGCAGCCCGGCCGCTCCTCCGGCGGCTTCGGCGACCGGCCCCGCGGCCAGGGCCCCGACGGCTCCGGAAACGGCCAGAACGGTCAGAACGGCCAAGGCGGCCAGGGCGGTCTGCGCTGGGACCCCACCGACCCCGCCCAGCGCCGCGCGCGCTACGCGCTCCTGTCCGGCATGTGGGCCTTCTTCTTCGCGCTCTTCGGCTGGCGGTACGTGGCGCTGCTGCTCGGGGCGCTCGGGCTCTACTGGGCGATCAGTGCGCTGCGGGCCAAGCCGCGGCGGCCCGACCCGTCGGCGGACGCCCCCGCATCGGGGGCGCGTCCCCAGACCACCGCCGCGATCAGTGGTCTGGTCACGGCGGCGCTTGCGCTTGCCATGGTCCTCGCGACGTTCGGAGCGCAGCTGATCTACCGGGACTACTACACGTGCCGTGACGACGCCCTCACGAACGAGTCCAAGCAGTCCTGCGACGACCTTCTGCCGAAGCAGCTGCGGCCGCTTCTGTCCGACCGGGACTGATTCTGGCGGGGGCGCCTCGGACCCACGGACCGACTGGCGCCACGCCCCCCTTCCCTGTGACCGCAGCCCCAGCCCCCGCGTACGGCTGGGGCTGCGCCCCTTTCCCCCGCTCATCGGCGCTCCGCGCCTCGCCCTCAAACGCCGGGCAGGCTAGAAAACCCCACCCACCCGCCCTTCTCCGGGGCTGTCGCCCCGGGCCCCGCCGCGTTCGGCCGTCTTGCGTCGCTGGGGTGGCTTCGCGCTGCGCGCTCGCATTCCCCGCCCACCCGCACCCTCCCGGGGCGGGCAGCGCATATCCAGCCCGTCCGGCGCTTGAGGACGAGCCGCGAAGCGGCGACAGAGGGGGAAAGGGGCGAAGCCCCATGCGAGAAGGGCGGGTGGGCGGGGGATATTCAGCCTGCCCGGCGTTTGAGGGCGAGACGCGGAGCGGCGATTACTGGGGGTCCCAGGGGGCGGAGCCCCCTGGTTCGGGAAGGGGTGGGTCTGGGGCGCCACCCGCGAGGACCGACCACCCGCACCCCCCCACTCAGCCACTCACCCACCCACCAACCCCGGAGCCCCCCATGCCACCCCCCCTCCTCCACACCACCACCAACGCCACCACCTGGATCACCCTCAATCGGCCCGACGTCATGAACGCCCTCGCGCCGGAGCACCGGGACCGCGTCATCGAGCTGCTCGACGAGGCCTCCGGCGACCCGGCCGTGCGGGCCGTCGTGATCACCGCGACCGGCAAGGCCTTCTGCGCGGGCGCCGACCTCCGCGCCGCACCCACCCCGCCACCCGCCCCCGGCGACGTGTCCCGCACGATCCGCCACGGCGCCCAACGCCTGATCTCCGCGGTCCTGGACTGCGAGAAACCCGTCCTGGCCGCCGTCAACGGCACCGCCGCCGGCCTCGGGGCCCACCTCGCCCTGGCCTGCGACCTGGTCCTGGCCGCCGAGTCGGCCAGGTTCATCGAGGTCTTCGTACGGCGCGGACTCGTCCCGGACGGCGGCGGGGCGTATCTGCTGCCGCGCCTGGTCGGGCCGCGGCGGGCGAAGGAGCTGATGTTCTTCGGCGACGCCCTGCCCGCGGCGGACGCGGAGCGCCTGGGCCTGGTCAACCGCGTCGTGCCGGACGCCGACCTGGAGAAGACGGCCCGCGCGTGGGCGGACCGGCTCGCCGCCGGGCCCACCCGCGCCCTCGCCCTGACCAAGCAGCTCGTCAACGCCTCCCTGGACGCGGACCGCGCCACCGCCTTCGCCGCCGAGGCCGCCGCCCAGGAGATCAACATGACGACGGCGGACGCGCGGGAGGGCGTGGCGAGCTTCGTGGAGCGGCGCTCACCGTCGTACCGGGGGCGCTGAGTCTGCACAGGGTGCTGAGGCCCGGGCGGCGGCGTCCGGGCGGCGGCTCAGGCCTTGAAGAGCTTCCGCAGGTCACCCGAGTCCGGATCGCCGAGCAGCACGAACAGTTCGGGCCGTGCCTCGCTGCCGCCGATCGTCCAGGCCGCGTCACCGTCCCCGCAGCCGCCCACGTGGAGCCGGACGGCGGGCCGGTCGGCCTCGACGCCGGTCGTCCACGTACCCGTGGCGTCGCAGCGCGCCACCTCCAGGGGGCCCTCCGACTCCCAGTCGTCGTACGGGATCCGGGTGAGCGTGGCCCGGCCGTCCGCCCGGAGGCGCAGGACGGCCTCGCCGTCGTCGCCGCGCCACACGCCGGTGAGCTGCGCGCGGCTCAGCTTCGGGGGCTCGTACTCCTTGAGCAGGCCGGTCCCCGTCGCGGCCAGGCCGCCGCAGAGGACCGTCACGCAGGCGAGCAGCGCGGCCAGGCCCGACCGGAACCAGATGCGGCGATCGCGCGGCACCGGGGCGCGGCGCCACCAGTACGCGACCGCGAGCGCGGGCAGCACCCCGCTCGCCGTGACGAGCACCAGCGGCACGACGAAGGGGCCGCCGAGCGCGGCGCTGAGGCCCGCCCACGCGGCGCCGGGCAGCAGCAGGGCCGGCAGCCGCCAGGCCCACTCCGGGCCGCCCGCGCGGGCGGCGGCGACGCGCGCCAGGGACAGCGCGGGCAAGGTGTGCACGGCGGCGTGGGCGATCCCGACGACCGGCAGGACGAGCGGCACGAAGACCGCCGCGCAGAGCAGTCCGAACGCGGCGAGCGCGCCGCCGTACCCCGCCCCGTAGGTGTCGTCGTTCAGGGTCGTCAGCCAGAACAGGGCCCCGGCGACCGGAAGCTGGGCGGCGCAGGCGGCGGCCGCCGCCGCGGCGCTCGTCCCGCCCCAGACGCCCCGTGCGCGCGCGTCGTCCCGCGCGGCTCCGTTCCCCTGCCGCTTCACGTCGTGACCATACGCCCATGACCTGCGGAGTTCTGTCCGACCCCTTCACATCTGACGGCCCGTCAGCTTCACTGGGTGGTGTGATGGGACATGCGGGGATGGCGGCCACCGTCGTCCGGTATCTCAGGTCCGTCGGGGCGCCGACCGCCGCCCCGGGATGCGACGACGTGCCGCCGCGGCGCCGGTTGCGGGCCGTCCGGGACGACGAGCGGGCGCCGGTCGACGCGGGTGAGTTCCGGCGGGTCCTCGGGCACTTCGCGACCGGCGTGACCGTGGTGACGGCTCCGGCCGCGCCCGGCGAACCCGGCCCCGCGGGATTCGCCTGCCAGTCGTTCGCGTCGCTCTCCCTCGACCCGCCGCTCGTGTCGTTCATGGTGGCGCGTACGTCCATGACGTGGCCCCGCATCGCCCGTGCGGGCGTCTTCTGTGTGAACGTGCTCGGCGCGGCACAGGGGGAGCTGTGCCGCGCCTTCGCCGTCAGCGGTGCCGACAAGTTCGCGGGGGTCGCGTATGACGCGGCGCCGGTCACCGGGGCGCCGCGGCTTGCGGGGGTGCCCGCGTGGATCGACTGCGTGATCCACGCCGTGCACACCGGGGGTGACCATTTGATCGTGGTGGGGAGGGTGGAGGCGTTGGGCGCGGTGGGGGTG
Source organism: Streptomyces sp. NPDC059003 (assembly GCF_042740445.1). NCBI lineage: Bacteria > Bacillati > Actinomycetota > Actinomycetes > Kitasatosporales > Streptomycetaceae > Streptomyces > Streptomyces sp. NPDC059003. The sequence continues at coordinate 31,324 of NZ_JBHYJH010000104.1, forward strand.
GAGGAGGATGCGGCGCCGTTGCTGTTTCATCGGGGGCGGTTTGTCTAGGCGGTGCGGCAGTGGGCCCTCGCGGGTGGCGCCCCAGGCCCGCCCCTTCCCGAACTAGGGTGCTGCGCCCCCTAGCACCCCCCTTTATCGGCGCTGCGCGCCTCGCCCTCAAGCGCCGGGCGGGCTGGATCGTCGCCGCTTCGCGGCTCGTCCTCAAACGCCGGACGGGCTGATATTGGGGGGTCTGGGGCGACAGCCCCAGTGGGAAGGGCGGGTGGGTGGGGGAAAATAGCCTGTCCGGCGTTTGAGGGCGAGCGCGGAGCGCGATTCTTCCGGCGGCGGCCTCAGGCCAATAGCTCCGCGTCTCGGGCGTTTCTGCGGATCACCAAGGACATCAGGGCCGCCGCCGCGCACAGTGCCCCGGACGCGTACCAGACCACGTCGTACGACCCGAACACGTCCCGCGCCACACCGCCGAGGAACGCGACGACGGCCGCGCCGACCTGGTGCGAGGCGAGGACCCAGCCGAAGACGATCGCGCTGTCGGCGCCGTAGTGCTCGCGGCACAGGGCCAGCGTCGGCGGCACCGTGGCGACCCAGTCGAGGCCGTAGAAGATGATGAAGAAGAGCATCGGCAGGTGCACGCTCGGCGCCAGGAGCATCGGCAGGAACAGGAGCGAGATGCCGCGCAGGGCGTAGTAGACGGCGAGCAGACGGCGGGCCTCGAAGCGGTCGGTGAGCCAGCCGGAGAAGATCGTGCCGACGATGTCGAAGACGCCGATCACAGCGAGCAGCGAGGCCGCCGCCGTCACCGGCATGCCGTGGTCGTGGGCGGACGGCACGAAGTGGGTGCGGATGAGCCCGTTCGTGGAGGCGCCGCAGATCGCGAAGGTGCCCGCGAGCAGCCAGAAGGGCCCGGTCCTCGCCGCGTCGAAGAGGACCCGCAGCGTGCGCTTCGCGGCGCCCCGGGTCGGCTCCGGCTTCGGCGTGAACTCCCCTCCGTACGGGGCGAGTCCGACGTCCGCCGGGTGGTCGCGAAGCAGCAGCCACACGAACGGGACGACGACGAGCGCGGCGAGCGCGACCGTCACGGACGCGGGCCGCCACCCGTGCTCCTCGACGATCCACGCGCACAGCGGCAGGAACACCAGCTGCCCGGAGGCGCCGCCCGCCGTCAGGATGCCGGTGACCAGGCCGCGCCGCTCGACGAACCAGCGGTTGGTGACCGTCGCGGAGAACGCGAGCGCCATGGAGCCGGTGCCGAGGCCGACGAGCAGGCCCCAGTAGAGCATCAGCTGCCAGCTCGCCGTCATCCATACGCTGAGTACGGCGCCGGCCGCGACCAGGCTGAGCGCGACCACGACGACCTTGCGGATGCCGAAGCGGTCCATGAGAGCGGCGGCGAACGGCGCGGTGAGCCCGTACAGGGCCATGTTGACGGATACGCCGAGGCCGATCTCGCCGCGCGACCAGCCGAACTCGTCGTGCAGCGGGTCGATGAGGAGGCCGGGCAGCGAGCCGAAGGCCGCGCCGCCGATGATCGTCACGAAGGCGACGGCGGCGACGAACCAGGCGCGGTGGATGCGGGGGCCTCGGCGCGGCGGCGCCGGGGAGTTCGCGGCCGTCTTCGTCGTCCCGGCCGTCTTCGTCGTCCCGGCCGTCTTTGTCGTGTCGGTCGTCTGTGTCGTGTCGGTCGTCTCGGTTGTCTCGCTCACGTCAACAAGGATCGGGATCCGGATCAGTGCGATCGAGTGGCCCGAAGGACATGCTTCGCTAGGATCGGGCCATGGCATCCGAGACGTTCCCGCGCCGGCACCGCGTCGTCGTCCTCGTCATGGACGGCGTCATCCCCTTCGAGCTCGGCATCCCCCAGCGGATCTTCGGGCGCGCCCGGGATGCCGAGGGGCGCGGCCTGTACGAGGTCGTGACCTGCTCGGTGCGCCCTGCCGGGCCGGTGCGTACGGACGCCGACTTCTCGGTCCTCGTCGAGCACGGGCCCGAGGCGCTCGCGGACGCGGACACGGTCGTGGTGCCCGCCTCGTTCGAGCTGGGTCCGGTGTTCGAGGAGGGCCGCCTCACCGACGAGCTCGCCGCGGCGCTCGCGCACGTCCGTCCCGGTACGCGCATGGTCTCCATCTGCACCGGCGGGTACGTCCTCGCCGCCGCCGGATACCTCGACGGGCGGCCCGCGACCACGCACTGGGCGCACGCCGAGCACTTCCAGGAGCTCTTCCCGAGTATCCGCGTCGACGCGGACGTCCTCTTCATCGACGACGGCGACGTGCTGACCAGCGCGGGTGTCGCGGCCGGCCTCGACCTGTGTCTGCACCTGGTCCGCCGCGACCACGGCGCCGCCGTCGCCAACGTGGTCGCCCGCTCCACCGTCGTGCCGCCGCACCGTGACGGTGGGCAGGCCCAGTACATCCGGCGGCCCGTTCCCGAGCCGCAGCTCGCCACCACCACCGCCGCGCGGGCCTGGGCACTCGGGCGGCTCCACGAGCCCATCCAGCTGCGGGACATGGCCGAGCAGGAGGCCATGTCCGTACGCACCTTCACGCGCCGCTTCCGTGAGGAGGTGGGGGTCAGTCCCGGGCAGTGGCTCACTCGGCAGCGGGTGGAGCGGGCGCGGCATCTCCTCGAGTCCAGCGATCTGTCCGTCGACCAGATCGCGCGGGAGGCGGGGTTCGGGACCGCGCAGTCCATGCGGGCGCATCTGCAGGCGGTGCTCGGGGTGACGCCGACGGCTTATCGGCGGACGTTCCGGTAGCCGGCCGGTTCCCTCGCGGGGCGCCCCAGGCCCGCCCCTTCCCGAACTAGGGGCCAGCCCCTAGCACCCCGA